>JADBWH010000111.1 GCA_020404105.1 Pseudanabaena sp. M53BS1SP1A06MG
GCCGAAGTATCCACATTACCACGAAAGATTAAGTACTCTTTACCAGAGACTTCCACAAATCCGCCATCACCACTAACTGAGCCGCCATTGCTAAAGATATTGCCGAAGAATCGAGAAAGTTGATCCGCCCAAATAATCGCTTTGCCGCCATTACCATTGAGAATCGCACTAACATTAATCATCGAAGAAGAATCAACAAATGTGCGTACAGCATTTGGCTGAATTCCTTTACCTTGCAAATTCCCTCCAACTAAAACCGTTCCACCACCCGTCAGCCCAGAAGCATCTATCTTGGCATTAACTAGTGAAACTTGATTCCCAAAAATCCCCACATTGCCACCTTGAAATAGCGGCGAAGAAACATCGATTTTCCCCGATACCACCGATGTACCATTGGACACTAAAATATCAGGACTTGTGACCGCCTCAACCAAAACTAACGAGCCATCGGGTTTGATCACCACTTGATTTGCGGTAGGAACTTTACTTGTCAAAAGAGCCGCTAGATTAGGCAGGTCAGTAATCTTTCCATTCCAATCAGGTGATAATCCACTTGATTCAACCGTTAATCCTAAAACAGCATCAGGCGATCTTAATTCTACTTGTCTATTTCCTAAAACTGATGTTATAGCAACATTGCCATTAGGTGCTGTCAAACTACCTGTCTGAACTATTGTTCCACCAGTAAAAGTAATACTTTTTCCAGCATCAACTTGTAAATTACCTTGATTAATAATTCCTGCGGGTTGATTGATTGTAAATAGAATCTTCTGAGGATCTCCACTAGGAAATACTGTGGAATTTTTATCAACACTAAGGGTTTGATTATTGCTAAAGGTTAGCCCTGTTCCTGTATTTGCATGAAATGAACCGCCAATATCTAACTTAGCATTCTGCCCAAACACAATCCCATTTGGATTAATTAGATATACATTTGCGTTAGGGAAGGATTGGCGACTTTGTATTGTGCCTAAAATACTAGAGGGTGTATCTCCTGTAACTCGGTTGATTATGTTGTTAATATTTGCTCCATTAACGTTGGAGTTCCCCGTATTAAAAATAACCCCTGCTTGTGTTACGTTGAATTGATTAAAGCTATGAAAGAGATTGCCATTGCTTACAGTGCCTGAGCCAGTTGGAGAGATGGTATTGCCATTGACTTGTGTTGCGGTGCTCCCATCGATCTGGATCTGTGCTGATACTGGTTGTAGGCTATATCCATAGGATATCATTATTGCAAGGCTCAATAGAACGCGATTACTCATGACTTTAGCCTCAAAACTTCGTAATTACTTTATACTGGTTTCCAAAAAAGGAAAGGATTTATTTTGGCAAGTAAAGATTAGTAAGAATGGGTAACGCTTTACATCGCCCATCTTTAACTATTTATTACCGAGATTGTACCATAATTACAATGTCAATAGCTTAGATATGACGTTCTCCGTACTTATCTTGTTTTAAAAGCCCTATTAGAAAGTCAAGTAGTTATAGCGGTTTTCATTTTGCCGTAGGCAAAATGAAAACCGCTATAACAGACCATTTTTTCTATAACTGATGTTACGTGGAACAAATATCACCCTCACCCCCCTGCCCCCTCTCCCATCAAGGGAGAGGGGGAGCTAGACTAATTTCTTGTTCCCCTCTCCCTTAATGGGAGAGGGGCTAATTACAAATTCCCTTTTTTCATCTCTTCAGCAATAAACTCACTAGCTCTCGCCGTAATCGCCATCTCCGTTAAAGTCGGACTTTGCCATCCAGATGTAGCCCAACAAGCCCCATCAGTCACAAAGAGATTGGGAACTTCCCAGATTTGATTATGGGCATTAACTACAGAATTAGTAGCGGAAGTTCCCATTCTTGCGCCACCGACTTCATGGATGTAATAACCAGGGGGCGCAGAATATGTCATGGTTTCCTCCATGCGACTGACAAATTCGGAAAATACAGGTATATGGAACATCTCTGTTAACTGCATATTCTTGCCCCCTGCGAGTTTGATGATTTCATCAATCTGGCGGTGCATATGATCGAGCATCAGATGTTCATTCTCTGACCACGCACATTCAATATGCGGCACAGGCAGCCCCCACGCATCCACGACATCCTGACTAAGTTGTACACGATTGTCATAGCGCGGCAAAACCTCACCATGAGCAATCAGGAAACCAATCGAGCCATCACCAACCTTTCGCAAAATATGGGGCAAATCAAATCGCTGCACACCGCCCCAGATACCATAGCCGCGTAAGAATTTCTCCTGTTGCGATTCTAAATTGCAGAAGCAGGGAATGAAAAAGCTGTCACATCCAGAAAGATCGAAGGTTTTCGTTTGTTTGATCTGAGGTAATAAAAAGAAGGTTGAGGTGGACACATGATCCATCAAAAATCTACCGAGCATTCCTGAAGGATTGGTTAATCCCGCAGGTTGATATTTTTCGGTGGAATGCAATAAAATCCTTACCGATTCAATTGTTGAAGCGCAAAGAACTACTGTCCGCCCAAAGGCTTCATAGGCTTGATTGGTATGGCGATCAATATAGCCCACACCCTGCGCCTTATGGGTGTCGGGATCAAAAATAACATGGCTCACCATTGCATCCGATCGCAAAGTCACATTTCCCGTCGCGATCGCAGCCTTCAGTGAAGAGCCCAAACTCGAATACGCGGGCCAAGGCTGATCTGAAGTGCGATGATATAACCCAAACCCCCGCGAAGGAATCAGACGACGATCTGACCACGTACTTTCGATAATTTGTTTTAAATGTAATTCAGCAGGAGTTAGCGTCCAAGTCGTCTGATAATCACCATCGGGCAATTGTGCTAACCCCTCTTGACTGCCCTGCACCTGAAAGAATTTTTCTAACTTACTGTAGTAGGGCGCGAGATCGGCATAAGCGATCGGCCAGTTTTGCTCATGTCCATCACGACTCGCGGCCTTAAATTCGTAATCCGATAAGCGTAAAGTGATCCCGCCCCATGTTAAGCTTTTCCCCCCTACCTGACGACCCCGAATCCAGTAAAAAGGCTGATCGGGTGGCGTGGTATAGGGATTGTCTTTTTCATCAATAAATAAATCAGGATTTGCCTTCCAGTATCCTGGGTGCATCGACTGATAGGACTGACGCTTAGCGACAAGGTTATACAACCGCTTTGCCATATCCCTTGCCTGATTGCCGAGATCAGTTGCGGATGGAGTCCTTCCTGCTTCTAAGACAAGGACTTTTAAACCACGTTCGCTCAATTCCTTGGCAGCTACGCCACCATTGGCTCCAGAGCCAACTACGATCGCATCGTAAACTTCTATAGAAGGATGGGGACTCATGTTCTCTCTTGACAAACATCTAAAAATAACTTTACAACATAGGCTCTGATTTGCTAACCTAGGTAATCGCCGCCTAAATTAAAATGCGCCAAACTAAAGCATAATAAGAAAAATACTTTGCTCCCAAAATAAGCATGACTCAAATAATCGTTGGTGAAAATGAAGGGATTGAGTCGGCTCTACGCCGATTTAAGAAAAAAATCCAAAAAGCTGGCTTACTAGCAGATATTCGTCGCTGTCAGTATCATGAAACAGCAGGTGAAAAACGTAAACGTAAAGCCGAAAATGCTAAGCGTCGCGGTCGCTTCCGTCGTCGTGATGCCTAAACAAAAAAGGGCTGTGTGATGCACAGCCCTTTTTTAATAACCAACACCTAGTAATTTATTGTCACGCCGAAATTGGCTGGGGGTCATGACATCAGTTCCATTTGCCCAAACTCCTAAGTGCTCGCTTTGAGCCTTTGCCTCTATCTCTGCATAGCCTTGACAATCTTTTTCCTGAAGTTGATCGTAGTGGGCAAGTCCGAGGGATAGCATTAATTTATTAGCATTTTGTCCACCTGCAATTACTTCACCGTAATAGCGCCCAAATTTATCTTTTTTGAAAACTCTCACATAGATTTCTTCGTCGTCAAGGATATTTTGTAAGACCTTACGGGCATGCTCTCCCTCGGCTTGTAGTAGCTCAGGTGCATCGATACAGGCAAGATGGACTTTATTTTTGATACCACGATCCACAAGAGTAATATTGTCGCCATCAAAAACTTTTACCCGCATCGGAACTGCTCCAAATTGGGCAAATACTGGCTGGATAGCGATCGCGAGGCAGGCTAGATTGACGATAACTATTAATAGAAGCTTTGACAAATTTTGAGGTGTAGAAAGTTTAGAAAACATTTATGTAAATCAACAAAAGTTGAATGAGATTAACTTTTGTATTGCCAACAATTCTATCTACTTTTTCTTCTTTTTTAATCCTATGTACATTATTTGCCATTGATAAAGTCATCCATGAGAAAGAAAATTATGTAGTAAGTAGCTAGACATAAGTAAACTAAAAACTGAGAGTTTTGTTCCGCCCGCGTAGCGGGCGGAACAAAACTCTGGTTTGGGTTTTAATTAAGTTGAGCTACTTACAGCAAATCTGTGGCTAATGATTATGCACTCATTTGAAAACCGCAACAATTATCAATTCCCAAACTCTTGCAGCCTATTAAGCCTTTGAATAGTACAGAAATATTTTTAAAAGAGTCGCAAAGCAACTCTTTTAAAAATATTTCTAGGCTTTAAGTAAGTAAACGCAAAACGCTGTAGTTACTAACTGATAGCAATAAGCTACTATCTTCATGTGAAATATCAGAGAGTCTGAGTATGCAGTTAAAAAGTGTCGTTCAACCTTTTGGTGAAGTTAATGTCTATCCCCAAAACAATGGAGAAATTGACATCGTTGCAACTATTCTGATGGTTCCAGACATTGAGGGCGCAAGAGTTGGCTTAGCCCTAGATGGCTCGGCATCAATGAAAAAAATGTATGGCATTAGTGGCGTTGTCAGTAGCTTTTTTGCCAGTGCAACCGTTACCCACAATGTCGTTGAGCCAGTCACAAGGGTGATGGTCAAATATCTTGCTAACTTTGCGGCATCGGGTAGGGTTGATCTGATCAATTGGGCTTGCGGAGCCGCAGGTGAACTCATTGAGGATTTGGGGAGCTTTAGCGGTGAGGAAATCGAGCAATTTCCCATTAAAGGACCCAAAATTCCTTGGGGTACAGGCACAAAACTATTACCACCTTTACGATATTTCATTAATAAATATAAAGATGCTCCTGCAATCGGTGTGAAGCAACCTGCGGCTATCTGTCTGATTATCACCGATGGCATTATCGAAGATCTCGAAGATGTTAAGGAATATTGCTATAAATACGCTTTGGAAATTGCCGACAAAACTAGACCATTTATTAAGCTTTTACTAATTGGTGTCGGTAAGGAAATCAACGAAAAGCAACTGGAAGAACTGGATAATATGTTTGAAGGTAGCTTTGTCAAGGATGATGCAGGGCAAGATATTGACCTGTGGGATTATCAAGTTGCTGATGATATTCAAATTTTGGAACAGATTTTTAAAGAATTTGTGTCTGCGGAAACGATTGTCACCCACTATGGTCGGATTCTTAATCAAGTAGGAACAATCTGTGAAGAATATAGTACAGGTGTACCAGCACTGATGCGATTCAAATTGCCTGCGGGTTCTACTGCTTTTACACTAGAGTTTTCTGGCGGCAATGTAACCCAAGATATTAGGGAAGCTTTACCCAAGGAACTAGAATTACCTCTCATTCCTCAATCTGAACAGTGGAAAGATGTTGTCAATTTCGGATAAACCAGTACAACTCAGATATAGGACTTACGCATTGAGGTAGATGTGGTGCGGGCTTCGCCCGCACCACATCTACCTCAATCCTAATAAATTCGTTCGGTTTGCGTAAGTCCTAAGATATAAAACCTTGCAATGCAAGGTTTTATATCTCTCCATTTGGAGATAGCATCAAACTTTAGCAATTATAACAATTCCTGAAAATGTGCTAATACTTTTTTGAGAATAAAAAAACTAAACTCAGTAAGGGTTTTCAAAACTAAAAATAAAATATCTATTTTTAGTTTTGGTATTAGACGTTCTAAGAAGCAAGAGAAATAGATTGCCATGCTACATGAAAATAGTTCCGCGACTAATGAATTTGGACATGAAGTCAATGGTGAGGAAAAAGATGAAAGTGATAATAAATTGAGCAGTAATCTCAAAAACAATTTACAAGTTAATTTAAAAAGTTTTCAGATGCCAGCGAACCTGACTGCATCAGAATTTGGTGAGGTTAATATACTGCGATCGCAACCAAGTACGAATGCGGATGAGGTTGGATGTCGAGTTAATTTTACGATCGCGATGGAACCGCAGGGTCGATTTGCGGAAGGGTGGCGTACAGGAATAGCGCTAGATGCGAGTGCGTCTATGAAACGCGCCTATGGACGTAAGGTAGAGGCTCGCATTGATCCTGAGCTATTGACTGACTATATCAAACAGGGGCGACTAAGGGCTTATATGGAGGATGGCGAACCGACGAGGAAGATTCAGCGTGAAGCTTTTGCCGAGATCCAAGAACGGGGATATGAGATTAACTATACCGAAAATATTTTGCAGCCATTGGTACAGGATTTTACGGCTTACTTAGCAGGAAATTTGGATGGAACTGGTAAGACTTCGATGATTTATTGGGGATGTGATAAGGGTGATGAAATTCAAGTTTTGGGTGAGTTTGATGCAGATAGCTTTCAAAAATTAGCAATTACAGGACCTACTAGTTTTAAACTTGGTAAAGCCACTAAGCTATTGCCTGCGATCACCTATTTTGTTGATCGCTATCGTGAAGCACAGCGAGGAATGTATATCTTTCTCACCGATGGCAGAATTGATGATTTAGAGAAGGTCAAACTCTATACAAAGGAATTAGCCCTAGAAATAGCAGTGGGTAAGCGCAATTATTTGAAATTAATTTTGATCGGAATCGGTAATGATGTTGATCGCTATCAATTACAGGAGTTAGATGACTATGATACGGGTTTAGATATCGATCTCTGGGATTACAAAATCGCTAGCGAAATGCATAATCTCACCCAGATTTTTGCGGAAGTCGTGAATGATAATCAGGTTATTGCTGAAAGTGGCTCTATCTATGATGATGCAGGCAATTGTGTTAAAGCCTATACTAATGGGTTACCTGCAAAAGTTGATTTTGCGATGCGTGATAATTCGCAGTGGTTTGAGCTTGAGGTTGGCAATCAACGTATTCGTCAGTCAGTGGTTTTAGGGGATATAGCGATCGAACCTTTAGCCAAGAAACAACTATTTGACTTTGAAATTCAAACAAAAGAAAGTCGAAATGCCAATCTATTTGAAGATACAACTGAAGAGCAACAGGATAGCGATAGCAAGACATTACATCCTTGGTGGAAATGGTTCGCGGTAGTATTTATTGGTACAGCATTTATCGGTACAGCGATCGCCTTTGGAGTTTTGATTAAGCGATCAGATGATACTAAACTCCAAAATCTCTCTAAATCGACTGTCAATAAAGAAATCGTGACTAATCCTCAAACCGTGAATAGAGCAAATTCTCGACCTGCTAATAATGCTTCTAAACCGAATCCGAATAGTTCTAAACCTAATGATAAAGGCTCTAGCAGCTTAATTAATAAATCCCAGACTATCGCTAGTAGTGATCTGCAAAAGTCAGTTAGCGATAATAGTGCTACTTCTAGTAATAAATCACTGACCAGCATTAGTAACAACCAACAATTAACAAAGGCTTTCAATGATATTCAGACCACAAAAGTTATTAGTTCAGTAGTGCCATTGCCTAATGAGTTGCAATTAGACAAATCAGATAGTGGTCATAAATTAATAAGTAGCCCAGTCAAAAATTTTGTAAAAATGGCAGGCGAGTTAGTGCAAAAGAATTCTCTTAATGATTTCCTGAAATTAAGTAATACTAATTCGATGAATAATTCTCTCAAAGAATTAAGTAATAGTCCTAGCAGTCTTAATAATAATTTTGGAAGGCAGTCAGGCGATGATTTTAGCAATCAGAATTCAGCTTCCACAAATATTTCTGGGAATGTAAATAATAATTCTGCTAACACTAGTTCTCGTAATAGCGATCGTTATCTGAGTCCTTCGATTTTGCCAATTGCTAATCCTGACCTAGAAGTAACCATCTTTTTCCCATCCAACGAAGCGCAACTAATGCCTCCAGAAGAGACTAAACTCGATAATTTCTGGTCAAAAATTCAGGGGCGACGAGGCATTATTCAAGTTAGTGGTCATACCGATAAAACAGGCGACTATACCTATAATCTCGAACTCTCCCAATCAAGGGCAAATGAAGTGGTGAGATTATTACGCGATCGCGGTCTGGACAATAACTACAAAATCACTTTAGAGGCTTTATCTTGGCTGCAACCTTTAAGAAAAAATAATACGACAACGGACAAAGCCTTTAATCGTCGTGTTGTCATCCAATTTAAAGAACAAAGATAATTAAATCTAAGGACTGTTGGTGAGGGGTTTCGCCCCTCACCAACAGTCCTTGAATAGAGAAGAATTAAAAATCTATCTTTTGAATGATCAATACTAGGGGCAATCCTCCCAATCAGCGCATAAAATATATCTCTTAAATGTTTGTGTAGTCGTTTACAATGGTAATGGTTAGTTTTTTACCTTTTAAGGTATGCTCTAACCTTAAAAATTATGTAACCCTGAGGACATAAGCGAATGCTACATCGCAAAATATATCAACTTTGTGAAGCCAAGAGCGATGTTTGGATTTACCTGAGGGATCAGGGACGTTGGCTAGAAAGAGCCAAAATACTAGATATTGAAGGAGATGTAGTAACAATTCGTTACGAGACTGAAGATGATGATGAAGTTTGCTCTTGGGAAGAAATGGTCAGATTAGAAAGTATTGGTGCAGTCACTCAAAGATTGTCATCATTTGCCAAAACCAGTATGTCTTCTAATGATTTATTAGTCTCTGATGATTGCCCTGAGGCAGAGCAAATCCGTCCTCGTAATGACAATGACAAATAAAAAACGGGAAGATTAGAAAAATCTAATCTTCCCGTTTTTAATGCCTAATCGTGGTGAAACTGTTATATTTAAATCGAATTAGTTAGTTTAGACTAATATGGTCTAACGATAATATCTCTATAATGTCAAATAGAAAATATTTTTGTTATCTTAAATTCGGCAAAAAAACACTATAATTAATTTGCTTTTCGTTTAATAACTGGGCAAATTTGCTATGGTCAAAAAATAGCTTTATCTCTAGCCTCACTTTTCCTTTTAACATATTTGCCTGCTGCTGAATCTAGAGCATTAGAAATTAACGCTGAATGCCTTTTGGTAATTGATGGCGTAACTTATCTGGGTGGCAAGTGTAATTTTAAGTCATCTTATAGTACTGATTTCTTCCAAGATGACCGTTTATTGATAACCTGTCCTGATGGCAGAAGTGCAGAAGATACTTTTTGTGGGGGCGCTCAACAACGTATTGCAAGACAAAGTGTTTTTGGATATCTGTATCGTGATAATGGTATAGGTAGTTTATGTTGGAATCAACTCAAATCTAGAAGAGCAGAGCAATGTTTTGAAGGGTTAAAACGTCAAGGTGCTTGTTGGTCTAATCCTTCATCTAGGTATAGAGACAACCCTAATAAAGTTACCTCTGTAAGGTTTTGTGTATGGGCGCGATAAAGCTTCAACTTTTAAACAACTTAGGACTTACGCATTGGGTAGATATGTTGCGGGCTTTGCCCGCAACATATCTACCTCAAGCCTAATAAATTCATTCGGTTTGCGTAAGTCCTACAACTTGTCGAGTTGTTTTTATTGATCTTTGAAAGGGTAGAGGCTAAATATTGCTGACCCTTCTATTTTGACTTGATTTTGCTATGAGCAATTGGTAGCAACTGAACTGTTTTTTGAAGTTTGAGATTAATTAAAGATTAAAGTTATGCAACCTGCTGACCTGACCACTCTGGTGGCACTAACCCATGAGCTAAAGCAAACCTCTGTGCCATCAAGATTGGAACAGGTATATCAGAGTGATCGCCATACGATCCATTTACAATTACGAACTTTAGAAAAGAAACAATGGCTATTGCTTTCATGGCATCCACAAGCAGCTAGACTTCACCTCAGTGCGCCACCATCAAGGCAGCCCGATACTTTCACATTTAGCCAACAGATTTTGCATCAAGTCGCAGGATTTGCTCTTGTCAATGTGCAGTTGACTAATCCATGGGAGCGCGTAGTTGATCTGCAATTTGCCAAGCGTCCTGATGATGCAGTGCAGTGGCATCTATATCTGGAGGTGATGGGCAAATATAGCAACGCAATTTTGGTAAATGCTGATCGCCAAATCGTCACGGCTGCCCACCAAGTAAATAGTAAACAGTCACGAGTCCGTCCGATCCAAACAGGCGATCGCTACGATTTACCACCTGTCCTCCTCGAAGCCATCCCTAGCCTGAATGAATCCTTTGACGCATGGCGAGATCGCCTCATTTTGATTCCCAAGGAAATTAAGCGTAACTTAGTTAGCAATTATCGAGGAGTGAGTTCATCACTAGTGCGATCGCTATTGGCGAGTGCAGATATTGATGGTGATAAGAATGCTGGAGATTTAACACTCTCAGAATGGGAAACTCTCTATCGAGCTTGGCAAATTTGGCTGACTTGTATTGAGAAAAAACAGTTCTATCCACATTTAGAAGGAAAAGGATATGCTCTCATTCCTCGACTCTCTAATGCTAGAGCAGGGGATAAAGCTCTCATCACTCTCTCAAAGGGGGAGAGGGATATGGATTCTCTGCTCCCATGGGATCAGAGATTGGGGAATGAGAGCAATTTTTTATCAGTAAATGATTTTTGCGATCGCTACTATTCCCAACAAACAGAACAAGTTGCTTTTCAGCAGTTGCACCAGCAAATTAGTCAAGCACTTCATCATCAGTTAGGGAAGTTAAAACTTAAGGAAACAGAATTTCTCAAGCGCCTGCACCTCTCGACTCAAGCCGATGATTTTAAAGACAAAGCGGATTTGTTAATGGCTCATTTGCACATCTGGGAGATTGGGATGAAGGAGATTTCTCTTCCTGACTTCCATTCTAGTGAATTAATCACGATTCCCCTCGATCCGACCCAGAATGCTGCTCAAAATGCCCAGTCCTTTTACAAAAAACATCAAAAGCAAAAACGGGCAGCCCTTGCGATCGCACCCATCTTAGAATCTGTGCAACAGGAAATCGCTTATCTAGAGCAGGTTAGTACAGCTGTTAGTTTATTAGAACAGCATGAACTCTCCGCTTTACAGGAAGTTCGGACTGAACTAGCGCAGCAAGGCTACCTTAAGTTGACTGCCGAATATGTGGCGCGTACAAAAGGGAATTCTAAGAATAATCATAAAGGGAGTAAGAATAAAAGTAATAAAGGTAAGCAGGATGAAATTCCCGATTGTCACCGCTTTACGACTCCCAGTGGCTTTGAAGTGTGGGTAGGGCGCAATAACTATCAAAATGATTTGATTTCCTTCCGTATTGCTGGAGAATATGACCTCTGGCTCCATGCTCAAGAAATTTCTGGTGGTCATGTGTTGCTACGTTTACCCGCAGGTGTGATCGCCGAGGATCAAGATCTCCAAGTCGCTGCCAACTATGCCGCCTATTACAGTCGAGCGCGTCAAAGTGACCAAGTACCTGTGGTCTGTACTAATCCCAAATATGTGTTCAAGCCCAAAGGTTCAAAACCTGGGATGGTAGTCTATACCCATGAAAAGATTATTTGGGGAAAGCCGACTAGTTTAAGAATTGAGTAAAAGCGATCATTGAGTAAAAGCGATCGCTGTTAATATTAAAGAGTTTTGTAGGGCATAGGGCTATCACTATTACAGCAACTAAACCCATAACGATAGATAAGTTTTTGCAACTGCCAGAGACAAAACCTGCCTCTGAATTTATTCATGGACAAATCATACAGAAGCCGATACCCCAAGGAGAACATAGTCTATTACAGGGTACACTCTGCGAAACTATTAATCAAATCGCTAAGTCTCAGAAAATTGCCAAAGCCTTTCCAGAATTGCGATGTGTTTTTGGTAGGTTAGCGATCGTCCCAGATATAGCTGTATTTCGATGGGAGAGAATCCCCCGTCTACCATCAGGTCGCTTCGCTAATCGTTTTGAAATTCATCCTGACTGGGCAATTGAAATTCTATCTCCAGACCAAAAATATAAACAAGTTTTAGGTAAACTCTTACACTGTGCGGAATATGGTGCTGAGCTAGGTTGGTTACTTGATACCGAGGATGAGAGTATTTTGGTAGTGGATAGCGATCGCCGCGTTAAAGAATTTGCCAATGGCGATCGCTTGCCAGTTCTAAACGGAATTGATTTAGATCTGACTGTTGAACAAGTCTTTAGCTGGCTAAGTCTTTAGGGAAACAGGAACCAATTTTTTGGTGTTGAGGTGAAGTCACAACACCAAAAAATTATTAAATCGCAGAAACTTTAGCTCAATCCCATTCTTCATTTGCGGCTGAGACGACATCGCGCTTTAACAAGTCATCGATACTTTGCCAGTTAACCTGTCCTGCTTCGGTATCTTGAACCAGTTCACCCTTATGTAAACAAATGAGGCGATCGCACCACGGTTGCAAGAGATCGAGTTGATGGTTAATCATCACAACGGTTACGGGTTGCGGCAATCTCGTTAGCTCAGTTAAGACATCTAACAACAAATGCGATAGACCACGATCTAGTGCCGAAGTTGGTTCATCGAGCAACAGGACTTCGGGTTCCATGACTAAGGCTCTCGCGATCGCCATCCATTGTCTTTGACCGAGGGATAGCTCTATCTCAGTGCGATTGAGTAACTTGCGATCAATTTGCAGCTTGTCAATCCATTTTTGTGAGCGCGTATCAATCTCATGCTGAGGCAAGTTTTGGAGTTTGAGAGGATAACTTAGTGCTTCAGTGACATTCATCCCTAATAAGCTCGGTTCCTGCGGTATCAGCATCACCCTTCGCCGTAGAGTTTGCATAGGGATTTCTTGAATATTTTGACCATGCAAAAAAATAGTGCCAACGGAGGGATCTGTTAAACGATTAAGTAAGCGTAAGAATGTCGTTTTCCCCGAACCTGTTGCGCCAATTAACGCAGTTTTGCTACCCTGAGAGATCACTATGGAAATATTCGTCAAAAGTGTGCGAAATTTAGTTTGATAGCTGACCTGATCGGTAGCGATCGCCGCATTATTGGTAAGTAGCTCCGATGTTGCTGAAACCTTTTGCATAATTTAAATGTCTTTGCGATAAGCGATCAAAAAATTGGGACACAACATTCAATTTATTAAATCCTTGCTCGAGCTTACAATGCTTTGCACTTACTTAAAAACTAGAAATATATTTAAAAGTGACGCTTCGAGCAGCTTTTAAATATATTTCTTTAATACTCAAAGCCTCATTAGGCTGTAATTATGGAGAACTATCACATATGTTTTTATGGGATCTTTTAAAATCTTTGACCAAAACTTTAGGGAAAGATCTTCTACAGGCTTTTTTAAAGGATTTTCCACAGTACCTTTTGAAATTGCTGCAAAAATACAAACGCATTGTCTTTTTCTTGATCGGTATCTGTATTTTTGCCCTTGCTGCACCACAACTTGCCCCCGTATCCGCCCAGTCTACGCAAGCAACTGTGCAGGAAATTTTGGATGGCAATCAAGTTTTTATTCAAAATCAGCAAGCTTATGTTAATGATGTAGCCAGAGCCAATCAACAAGTTCGCACTGGTAATTCTAGAACAGCACTTTTATTTAATACAGGAGCCGTGGCAAGACTATCAGCAAATTCGGTATTGAGCATTGGTCAATGTGCCCAACTGAGCCGTGGCACAATTTTAGTTAATGGCGCAATCAATGCTTGTTCTTCAGGAATTACGACAGGGGTGAGGGGTACAACCTATTTATTGGAATTAGATGAATCTGGCAATCAACAGGTTACGGTTTTAGAGGGTGAAGTCATCGTGAAGCGTAATCCGACTTCTCTCAAAGCTCTGAATTCTCCGACATCTAAGCCTCAAGCTACTCTTTCACGAGTTTCTAAGAGACCACGGAATAAACCTATTGACTCCAAGCCTCAAACTAATCAAGTAACCGATGAGGTAGTTTTGAAGTCGGGAGAAAAAATTGAGGTGGCTCAAACTGGTGATTTAGGGGTCATCCAAAAGCTCACGGAAAATGAGTTTGTCAATCTCTTGGAGGGGAATTTATTCAAAGGTTTCATAAATCAAATTCCTGGGATTAGTAAAGTTAGAGATGCGTTTAATAGTCTCTTCCCCAACGTGAATTTCCCAATCTCGATTCCTAATATTCCTACACCTAATATTCCTACACCTCAATTACCTAGATTCCCATTCTAATTTCCAAAGAGAGAGGTGTAGCACTACATGCCACACCTCTCTCTTTGTGTATGTGTGTATGTATTTTAAAATCTGAGCAAAGGAATCCACGTTATTTTACTTATCAACAGCTCTACCGCGATCGCCATTTTGGATAGTCCTAAAAACGAAAGGATTTATTGTCGTAAGGACGGTTGGTGCGAAGCGCCACCTATCCTTACCTATTTAGGACTACCCCATTTTGTAACTATCCTATACTTTTAAAAATTATCAGTATAAATAGAATTTCCCTGTGACCTTGACAAATTAATTTTTTATTTTCAGCGATCGCGAAAAATCGTGGTTAAAATATCATCACCAAATAACGCCTTGTTTTTAACCACACAAGTCCCCACGCATCCGTGAAAATCCTTCAAATTTTTCAAATTTTCCCATTTTTTGATCGCACCGTCGATAAATGGGCAACAGAAGCTCGTCTCCTCCGATGGTTGACGTTTTTGTGGCTGTTTGCAGGATTAGCAGTCCTTTTCTCGGCATCCTACCCTACTGCAGATGCTGCCTTCAAGGATGGCACGCTCTACTTCAAATATCAATTAGCTTGGGCTGCAATCGGGCTATTAGTTTTTAATGGGATTGTGCATTTACCACTAAAGTTCATGCTGAAAATCAGTCCTATTTTCCTGTTTATTATGCTAGCTCTACTCTACGCTACGCATATTCCAGGATTGGGAACCACTCGCAATGCCGCGACAAGATGGCTGTCAGTGGGTTCTAGTTCATTTTTGCTGCAACCATCGGAGTTAATCAAGCCTTTTTTAATTTTGCAGGCGGCTCAGCTATTTGGTAACTGGAATCGCACTCATTGGAAAACTAGAATTTTTTGGCTAGTGGTCTTCCTGCTAGTCTTAGGCGGTATTTTGATGCAACCCAGTTTAAGCGTAACGGCGCTTTGTGGCATTACCCTATGGTTAATTGCTCTTGGCGCAGGATTACCGAGCATTCAAATGTTCGGTACGGCAGCTTTAGGGACTTGTGTGGCTTTAGCAAGTGTGACCTTTCGTGAATATCAAAGGCGACGGATCATGTCCTTTCTCGACCCTTGGCAAGATCAAGCAGGCGATGGCTATCAGTTGACACAAAGTTTAATGGCGATCGGTTCTGGCGGTCTCTGGGGAACTGGCTTTGGACTATCTCAACAGAAGCTATTTTTGCCAATTCAATACACAGACTTTATTTTTGCGGTTTTTGCAGAAGAGTTTGGTTTGTTGGGTGGTATTTGTTTATTAGTTTTAGTGATGATTTACGGTACGATAGGGCTGTCAGTAACATACAAATGTAAGGATCCTGTCATTCGTTTAATTGCCCTTGGTTCGACATCTCTGATTGTGGTGCAAGCGATTTTAAATGTGGGTGTGGCGACGGGCGTATTACCAACTACAGGGTTACCTTTTCCCTTTCTGAGTTATGGTGGTAGCACTACCCTATCTTGTTTATTTATTGCAGGTTTATTAATTCGCTCTGCTAGAGAAATGGCTTCGGCGGAGGTGATTCCCTTTGCTAGAGGTAAGGGGAAAAATGATCTTAATACAAAACGTCAGGATAAGCTCGGTACAAGGAGCCAGTTTTCATGACTAGTGCAGATGCTCAATAATTCAGAAATGCGGCGCGATGCGCCGCATTTCTGATCGCTATACAATATGTCTGAATGCTACTTTAGCTACCTTAATTGATGTCTCAACCCGATCTGAATTCGACTGCTGGTTACTTAACAGTTTTGCGTAATCGTCATTTTTTAGCACTGTGGATCGCGCAAATCCTGTCGCAACTGGTCGATAAAATTGTGCTGATTTTACTAATTGCGATCGCTGTTTCTAGTGATTACAAAGACTATCCCGTACCTGTAAATACCCGTGAGTCATTGATCATGATTGCGATGACCTTACCAGCAGTATTTTTAGGCTCGATCGCAGGGATTTTTGTAGATTGGCATCCCAAGCGTGAGGTAATGATTTTATGTAACTTTCTGCGGGGGGCTTGTATTTTTGTGATTCCCTTTCTGCCCCACTCGCTGATTGTACTCCTGTTAATCACTTTTATCATTTCCACCCTCACCAACTTTTTTGCCCCTGCGGAACAGTCAGCAATTCCTTTGATCATACCGAAATCTGATCTACTACCAGCTAATGCTCTATTTACGATCACGATGGTGGGTTCATTAATTTTGGGATTTGCGATCGGTTCACCATTACTGACATGGACGATGAATCTTGTGCCTAGCGCGAGGGAATATAGCCGTGAACTTTTGCTCGGCTCTATCTATATTTTGTCAGGGCTCGTTTTATTTATATTGCCCAAAGATGAAATGATTGAGCCGCAAAAAGAAGGAGGAGGAATTTGGGCAGATTTAAAAGACGGCTTTAAGTATGTGAAGCACAATCATTTGATTGGCGGGGCAATGGTGCAATTAGTGTTGTTATATGCAGTACTAGGAACCATGCAAAAGCTCTCGTTGAACTTGGCAGAAGTAGTCACAAATAATCGCGATGACTTTGGTTTTTTTGTTGCTTCGGTGGGTGTTGGCTTAGCAATTGGTGCATTTATTTTGGGACAATTTGGCGATCGCTTTACCCATCGACCTTTGCCATTTGTGGGCTTTATCGGAATGGCGATCGGGCTATTGATGTTTGCTTTTGTTTCTAATTTATGGGTGGGTTTAGCAGTTGGCAGCTTTATTGGCATTCATGGGGCAATGATCGCGATTCCGATGCAAACAGCCATCCAAGAACATACACCCGAAAATATGCGAGGCAAAGTATTTGGTTTATTAAATAATGGTGAAAATATTGCAGCGAGTTTACCTCTTGCCCTCATTGCGATCGCCCTTGATATTGCTACTAGTACATTTGGCGGTAGAGAGAAGGGCTTTTTGGGGTTTCAGATTGTCTTAATTGTCTTTAGTATAATTGTGATTGCCCTTGGAACATGGGCTTGGAAGCGGACTAAAAATGCCTTGCAAAAGGTTTTATAAATCCAAAAGGGCGCAATATGCCCTTTTGGGCTTATTTGGCGGTCGCCTCTTGAACAATTTGTGCTAGTTCACCGCGATTATTAAGTTCCATCACGATGTCACAACCACCAATAAACTCGCCGTCAATATACACTTGGGGGAAAGTTGGCCAACTGGAAAATTCCTTTAGCCCTTGGCGCAAATCGTTATCTTCCAAAATATTTGCCGATTCGTAGGGTTGTCCCAAAGCATTAAATACTTGGACAACTGCAGCCGAGAATCCACATTGAGGCTGTTGTGGAGTACCTTTAATATAAAGGAAGATTTTGTTGTTTTTGATCTGGCTTTCAATTTTAGTTTGCAAGATAGGGCTAAGCATATTAATAGTATTAGTAGGATTAAGTTTGATGTTAATTAATGTACTACTTTTACTATAGCAACCTTCCAAAATAAGAGATGTATTGTATTTCTTTTTTAATTAAACATCTATTAAACATCTTGCTTTGCGCGCCAAGTTGGGTAATCAGATCTAGACTCTCTAGACCCTCTTAAACATTCCTCAACAACTTCGGCAACATTACGCCATGTAATATCATCTCGTTGCAGAATTTCTCTTAGTTGCACTAAAGCTTCTTCGAGTTCTTGATTAAACTTCTCAAAAGGCAAGGGTGATAAAGCTCTCTCAGGAGATTGAATTACTTTTGCCAGAGCCTCTTTAATGATACTGACAATTTGATTGGTCATCTCCGACTTAACTCTCTGACGTAAGCTTTGCAGTCCACGTCGACTGGTAGCATACATTGGATTTAGTCGATTAAGTACATATGCGGAAACATCATCGATGTTGATTTTCTTCTGTAATGTTTCATCAAGACGTTGAACACGACGCTCAACGATCGCCGCTACTAAATTTTCGAGAATATTGCTATATCGATATACGGTTCCTGACATATAAGACTCGAAATATTTAATTTCAGCCAATGAGATATTTTGTTCAGTTTTAGTAGATTTTGATCTATTCGATGAACTATTACTTAATAAGTTAGGTGTGGTGCGTCGCCGAATTGCATAGCTACGAGCCAAGAGGGCATTACGACGATCTAAGCTGAAATATGTACCACTAGATAAACCCCGATAATAACCATCATCTAGGGCATTCCTGACAGTATTAGGAACATCTTTCCATTTGAGATAGTCTCTACCAAAGAGCTTTCTTAATTTAAATAGTGATCGCGCTTGACTGATGAGTTCATGGTCAGGCATGGGATCATTTTGCCTTAAGACATCGCTTTGAGTACTGAGAAAACCATTACGCACAGCCTTAGTAATAGCTGCCCCTAACTCTTGCTCAGCTTTTTTTCTTTGTTGTACCCAGCCGATCATTGTAGTTGCGTACATAGGCGGTAAGCGATTTAGTGCATAAGCAATCACATCGCTGAGATCGACACGTTCTTTTACATCAGCACTAAGACGTTTGTATTGTGCTTCAGCTTCTTCGATAACTAGCTCTTCTAGGGCATTTCTACAACTACTCATATGAGACCCTTTTTTTTGGAGGATTAAATATGCTGGGAGTTAGCTTAACTTAAGCCTATGAAGTTTTGGATATTAGCACAAAAATTTATTTTCGCATCATAACTTTTGGCAATCGAGTTGAGCTTAGCATTTTGTATAGATTTGTATAGATTTTTAATTCAATCTATCGCGCAATATTAGGCTCTTGCGGATAAAAAATTGTCATTAGGAACTTGACGAGAAAAAAGATACCACTGAGTTTGTATGGCTTCGACTTCGCTCAGCCAAAGTTGGCTGAGCGAAGTCAAAGCCACAGGCAACTTAATTAATAGCAAGTCACTTACAGCCTATTGAGGCTTTGAGTAGTACAGAAATATTTTTGAAAGTGTCGCAAAGCGACACTTTCAAAAATATTTTTGGGTTTTGAGTCAGCGCAAAACGCTGTACTTAGGAATTAATTTAAAAATCATTAATTACTTTGTCTGGAATAGTTGTTTTCGATAAACCTGCGATCACCCTAAGATTTTGACCACGAATTAATTCAGTAAATTCGGGGGTATTGCGTCCAACTAAGCGGGCAAAAGCAGGAATAGCTTCCAGTAATGCTTTAGCAGCTTCTTCCTCTCTATAACCTCGTTTTTGGGCAACTTCGATCGCCTCATTATCAGCTTCTACTCGCACTTGAGAGCTTTTGTTAGTCCGCAAAATTTGATTGATGCCAATTGTCCCCAGCAACAAGGCGATCGCGATGCCCGTAACATCTCCCTGCACCACTTCGACAATTCCACCGAAGATAGAGACTGCGGCAATACCTTGATATGTCCCTAGTTGCAGCCATTTAGTTTTTTGTCGCCAGCTAATCTCATGCAAAAACAATAAATCGCGCTGCGGTTCAGGCAATTGTCTCCATAGACGAAAATTGATATTGATTTGAGTTCCTTTTTGCCAAGGTAAAATCGCTAAACTAGAGAGTGGCTCAAATTGCTCAGGCTTGGATTTAATTGCTGTGCACATCCGCCAAGACGCAGGCAGCAAATCTCGCAAACGCGCAATTTCTTCGTTAATGTTCATAATACAATTGAGCTTCCTCCTTCAACTTCGCAACCCATGAGCAATATTTTAACCATCGCCGATGCTGAGCGTATTCTGTGGGAACTAAGCGATTTAGATCCAGAAACGGCTACTTCAGAGCGTCGATCGCAAATTCGCGAAGCCTTAGATTATTTAACTAAACAAGCCGATTATCACATTTTTGGGATCTGTGCTGATACCACTCAAGAAGCGCTGCAATCTTTGCTACGCTATGCAGCGCATTTTCGCTATGAGTTGCCCGAAAACAATGATTTAACAGCGATCACCGATGGTGTATATCTCAAATACAATCCCCGTAATCGTCGCTACTATCTTGATAACTACAAAGGCGCTTATCGTGGCGTATTACTCTCTCTGCACACTGATTTTACCGATGGCTATAGCGGTACTCACGGACATTTTCCTTTGGATCTCTTTTAAGGATAAGGAAGAGAGCGACACATTGCACCGCTCTCTTCTTAGAAAACTTCCTGTGTAAAAGTACCATGCAATCCATAGGGGACATGATGCTTTAAATGCAACGTAGCTACAGGTTTACCAGATATATTCTGAGCATCAAGAATGACTAAATCCGAGCGATTATGTTCGGCATTAAAAATTAGAGTTAACACCCAGCCATCATCTTCCTCAGTACCTGCATTGCGATCACGTGGTACAAAAATTGGCTCACTAATAAAACCGCGTGGCGCAAAACTATGAAATTCTTGCTTTCCAGTGTTCATATCGATTTTGGCGATCGCTTGCAACGGTGCATTACCTACTTCTTTAGCGATTGTCCCAATATAGGCATAGCGATATTCTTGCCCCATGCAACGCGGATGTACGACAGGAAATTCACAAGAACGCTCTAGGATTAATTCCCGTTTTACTGTGCCCAGCCTATGATTAATCGTAAATCGCCAGAGTTGACCTGCCACAACCTGATCAAAATTAACGTCTCGAAAATCGGTATTTGGTTCCAACTTGGGGTAATCGGGATAGCATACCGAATCCACAATAATTTCATCATCCCGTTCATAGGCATTGCAGTGATGAAATACAAAACAAGGGTCGGTTTCTAAGGTTTGCAAGTTACCTTGGCGATCAATCAGCAAAAATTGACTAAGTGTATTGGGCTTTAATTCAATACATTCCCCAGCGGTTGCTAATCCCAAAATAAAAGGCAAAGGCTTAAAGGATACTGGATTCTGCATGAAAATCCGATAATTTGGCGTATAGGCAAAATCATGCAA
This sequence comes from Pseudanabaena sp. M53BS1SP1A06MG, assembly GCA_020404105.1. Lineage (GTDB taxonomy): Bacteria > Cyanobacteriota > Cyanobacteriia > Pseudanabaenales > Pseudanabaenaceae > Pseudanabaena > Pseudanabaena mucicola_A. Next base: position 21,178 of record JADBWH010000111.1, read on the forward strand.
GAAACAAAAGCCTGAAACATCTACCTGAGATTCTGTAGATAATTCACCGCGATCACTTACCTTATAAATTGAAATTTTAGACTTTGGTCCCGGTTGTACCCCAAATCCCCATAGTTCCCCTGTGCGATCATCCTTGCGCGGATGTGCAGTAAAAACCTCGCTAGCCCCTAACTTACCACCAAAATTTTCTAACCCCACCGTATCTAAATTTTTAGGATTGAGAGAGTAAGGATGTGCTGCTTCCCATAAAGCTAGTAACTTACCGCCCTGATAAACCACATTGGTATTAGCGACATTCTTATTCCGCAAATCAAAAATATTGCTCAGCCATCCCCCAGCTTTTTGTGTCCCAAATACGCCCCGATATAAAATTTTTCCTGCTTTCTGCTCCGCTAAAAACTCAGGGGTTTTCACAAATTGATTTGCAAAATGAGCCTTGCCATTTTTAAATGCGATCGCGCAGATCATCCCATCGCCATCAAAGGGATGCCCATACTTTTGACCATTAATATCCAGTTGCCCAGGACCATTCCGAAATAAAGTACCTTCAAGTTCTAAAGGTATTTGCCCTTCGATTTCGTCAATCCAATAGGCTTGCTCAGTTTTTAGAGACTCATATCCCTTTAGCCAGTCTTGACGCGAAAATGTAGGAGATGCCGCCTGAACCATAAATTTTTATAAGTAACTAGAAAACCGCTGTTTAAGTATTGTAACAATTTCGTCACAATTGTGATCCTCTAGCTTCTAATTCGCTAGGCATAATTAAAGAATCTAAAGGACTTAAGTCCTTTAGATTCTTTAAAAAGTAGGACTTACGCAAACCGAGCGAATTTATTACGCATTGGGTAGATGTGGTCACATCTACCCAATGCGTAAGTCCTAAAAAGTCCAAAATGCTAAAAAACTTTTCTTTACAAGTTTTTTGACCTTTTGGACTTTAAAGAAAACGCTATATCTACATATTCACGAATTGTTGGGGGGGTTAGAAATTTCCTTTAGCGATCGCCCCATTTCTTGCTCTGTCTCACTCAAAGACCATCGATAAGACACCTCAATCCCGTGATATTCACAGATATCCTCAACCTGTTTCTGTAAAGCAAAAGCCTTGCGTAAATTAATAATTGCCGCTTGTAAATGCTCTCTGGAAACATTGAGCTTTGTTCCTAAATGTGGATGCTTCATCTCGTTATGTAGTGCAGGCAATGTCTGACGCTCTAGCAACTGAAGTAAAAGTTCATAGTGAATATGAGATGGGACAGGAAATGAACTCACAGATACCTCGATCAATGCAAAACCAAAATTAAAACTTGACAGAACTTAGTATATTTAGTTGGGGTTTGAGGAGCTACTATACGCAAGTCCCTCAGAAACTATTTGAAAGGATTCGCGTCAAGCTCGACATCATAAGACTGAAATAACAAAACTCAAGATAAATTGTAGAGGATAAATTAGTATGTTGCCTTTAACGAAATTCTCCAAGATATCAATGGGAATTACACTGCTGTTCACCTTGGGTTTACCACAAATTCTCTCATCCTTTGAGCCAGCGATCGCCGAAACCATTAGCATAACTATTCCCAACTCACAGCAACTAGCTCAAGCCAATCAAGTTATCTTCGTTGCCCCTAATGGTTTAGATACTAATTCAGGAACCTCCGCTAATCAACCACTGCGCTCAATCACTGCTGCCATCAAAAAAAATCTAGGAGTTGGCACAATTATTCAACTTGCTGATGGCAAATACACGACTGAAACGGGCGAACAATTTCCTATAAAACTAACTACAGGAGTGATCCTCCGTGGCAATCCTAGCAATCAAGGCAAAGATGTCATTATTTCAGGTGGTGGACGTTTCATAAGTCCCACATTTGCTCGCCAAGATATTGCTGTACTAGCTAGTGACAACTCCCGTATTGAAGGTGTCACTATCACCAATGCCAATACAAGGGGCTATGGACTTTGGGTTGAATCCGCCAAAAATGTCACCATTACTAATAACACATTCGTAAAATCCAATCACGATGGCGTTTTTTTAACAGGTAGTTCTACTGCTGAAGTTATCAGCAATATCTTCATCCAAAATGGGGCTAATGGGATCTCAGCGTTGGGTACAAGCTCAGGGAAGATTCAGAATAACACTTTCTACAATACTGGCTTTGGTTTAGCGATTGGTCAAAAATCTCAAGTAGCAGTCCTTGCTAACCGCATTATTAATAATCGCGGTGGCATTGTTGTTTCCAACCTCTCAACCCCAACTTTCCGTAGCAATCTCATTGCCAATAATCAAGAAAACGGTTTAGTTGTGCTTAAAGATCGCAAAGGTCAGCCCACAGTTGATCTCGGCACAAGTACTAGTCTTGGTCAAAATATTTTTCAAAACAATAAACAATTTGATATCAACAACGCATCTGGCGTAAAACTGACCGCGATCGGCAATCAAGCCGATCCTAAACGCACTCAAGGAGCGATCGAGCTAGTTATCCCAAAAACTCCACTAACTTCCCCAGTTACCCCTGAACCAGTTATACCCGTTGAGCCACCGAAAACCTTGCCCCCATCAAATACTAAGCCCCCAGTCGCTCCAAGTACTCAATCATCCCAAACATCAGTCGTAAAACCAACTACATCGCAAACAACTAAGCCTGCTGTAAAACCTGCTACACCAACCGTAAAACCAACTACACCGCAAACAACTAAGCCTCTACCAAGCAACCCCACATCCTCCCTGTAAATGTCGCCTGTTAAGTACACATCAATTCCTTTGATGGAGGGAAGTTAAAGGTTTTCTCAAAGAAGCAAATAAATTTTTGAAGAAAGTAGTTGACAAAGGAAAGTAAGGTAGCTATATTAGAAAAGCGCTGAAGGGAGGCAAGCGAGAGCAGTCCGCCCTGAGCTGAAAAGGAAGGCGCTAGAACCTAGACAAATAAA
>JADBWH010000112.1 GCA_020404105.1 Pseudanabaena sp. M53BS1SP1A06MG
GATGAATAGCAGTTTGCGGAAAGTGATTAAATCTCAACAGATTTTTCCATCTGATGAGGCTGCTTTCAAATTGGTCTATTTGGCGATGCGGAATATTTCTAAGAAGTGGACGAGGCTCGATTCGTGATTGCAAACCTGCACTTAATCGCTTTGCTATCCTCTTCGAGGATCGTCTCCTCATCTAGCTTCTAGACTTTACACATTTTACTTGACAGTCTCCTTATAAAGGAACTTTAACAATGTGAAGAGGTTATTTGAGTTAGTCACTCATCTTCAAGTCTTTTGCTTTGAGAAGATTTTAAGTATGGTTTTTTTCCACAACTCATTTAGGATTGCTATATCTTTGACTATTTTGCTGAGTTAAGTGTTGATGCTGGCGAGAGATTTGTTGATGACTTCAATAAGAAATGTCGTAACTTAGTCGCTTTTCCTAGTATTGGTCGTGCTTATACGGAGATAGATTCTTCTCTGCGTGGTATCCCTTTGAGTGGCTATATTATCTTCTATCGAGTGAACGAGAACTTAATAGAGATTGTCCGAGTGTTAAGTGGGTATAGAGATTTGGATTCTTTATTCAGAGGAAGTAGTGATACAAATTAGCGATCGCTACATCAGGCGATCGCTTAACTACATCTGCTTTTAAAACTTTTGCTATAATTACTGATAATTATATGACTTAGGATGCAAATCATGAGTATTGCCTTAAAAATTGAGCAAGAGCAGTTTATTCAAAAAAAGCTGAAAAGTGGTAAGTATAGCTCTGTTGATGAGGTAATTTTTGAGGCGTTTCGGTTGCTTGAGGAAAGAGATCAACATTATGAGCAATGGCTGCAAGATACTCGCCAAAAGGTGGCTGATGGTTTAGCTCAACTAGATCGGGGTGAAGGGCTGGATGGTGAGAGTGTGATGGCAAGATTAAAAGAACAGGTTCGTATGTAGAAGTTTCTCAAATACATAAAGAATAAATTCGATTATTGTCATGCGTAAACAGATTACTGAATATACATCACCTCTGGATGCTTTAGTCGCTTTGACTAAGCAGTTATACTGTTATGAGATTAAATACCAAACTGATTCGGCTGACTTTTTTGTGCAGTATCAACAAGGTGAGACGGATGATGATGAAGAGAGGTTTGATTGGGCGAGTAATTACCGTCATTATCTAGCTTTACGGCAAGAATTAGAGATTAACTTAAGAAATGTCGTGCAATAGTTTTAGGAATTATTTTGATCAAGTAATTTCTTCTGATTAACCAAGTGTTGTGATGGTCATTCAAGATGCGATCACTTTTCTTGAGGAAGTCGCAAGTAATGATAAAAATTAGCGATCGCCACATCAGACGATTGGTTAACTACATCTGCTTTTAAAGCTTTATGCCACAATATTAATTTTATGCGATATGCTAGTATTAGCATATTTGTAATGTGAGTATTTTACCTTTGAAACCTGTCGAGTGGATTGGGAGTTCGCTAGATGATTTAAAAGAGTTCCCAGACGAGGTTCAGCAAGTTGTGGGTTATGCTTTGTACATCGCTCAATGTGGAGATAAACATCCTTCTGCTAAGCCACTTAAAGGTTTTAAAGGTGCTGGCGTTGTGGAAGTGGTAGAAGATTTTGATGGAGACACTTATCGGGCAGTCTATACGATCAAATTTGCTGATGTTGTTTATGTTTTGCATTCCTTTCAAAAGAAATCGAAACAGGGCATTGCTACTCCAAAGCAAGATGTCGATTTGATTGATGCAAGACTAAAACGGGCTAAAGAACATTATGCTGAGCATTACAACAAGAAATAAAGGAAGGTGCTAGATGACTGAAGAGATTAAGGTACAAAAAAGTAGTGGTAATGTTTTTGCGGATTTGGGATTAGAGAATTCTGATGAGTTGCTGGTCAAAGCAGAACTTGCTTACAAAATCAGCAGTATCATTACTAAGTTAGGAATAACTCAAGTCGAAGCGGCTAAACTATTGGGAATCGATCAGCCTAAGATGTCGGCTTTGATCAATGGCAAGTTATCAGGATTCTCGACTGTGAGGTTGTTTAGGTTTTTAAATTCTCTAGGTCGTGATGTGGAGATTGTGGTGAAAGATAAGCCTAAATCTCGTTCTCAGGCGCGTACTCAGGTTGTGAGTAGATAAGTTGCTTTATTTTGCATATTGAAAGTAATGGTATAAATTAGCGATCGCCACATCAGACGATTGGTTAACTACATCTGCTTTTAAATCTACCAAACTATCTGAATATTGGATAAGTTACTGATTTTATGGTCTTTGGTAACTAGAGGCAGACCAAGATATAGAGCAGTTGCTGCGATAATGCGATCGCCCATTTCTGGGACAATTTTACGGGAGATTTGAGTAAAAGCTTTAGCTACTGGGGTGTCTAAAGGAATAACAACTAAGTTTACAAGTGGATCGTCTATTAGTTGTAAAAGTTGCTCTAACGAACTTGTGGGAATCCGATTTTTCTCAACTAAATAATTTATTTCCACAAGAGAAATCGCAGATATAAAAATTGATTCGCCATTGTTCAAGGCATTATCAAGAGCGTTTACTGCATTTGTTGATAACTTTTCGGGACTTCGCAAGTACCAAATGATTGTGTGGGTGTCAGCTACAACGCTCATAATTCAATGTCCTTGGGGAAGGTTGCCCACATTTCTTTTCTAGTTGCAGCGAGTTCTTCTTCGGTGAGGTTAATATCTGCATTTGCCCATAAGCCTTTAATGCTTTTGCTTGGGGCTTTAGGTGATGTTTTGGCTTGCAAAAATTCGGCAAATTCTAATAGTGCTTGCTGTTTTTCGATTGGTAATGTTTTGATGACCGCGATTAATGTTTCTTCGATTTTAGGTAGTGTTTGCATAGTTTTTTTAGTTGTTTGACAAATAAATTATTGCAAGTAGTGGTATAGATTAGCGATCGCCATGTCAGACGATCATTTTACTACATCTGATTTTAAAGCTTTTGCTATAATTGCTGATAATTATATGACTTAGGATGCAAATCATGAGTATTGCCTTAAAAATTGAGCAAGAGCAGTTTATTCAAAAAAAACTGAAAAGTGGTAAGTATAGCTCTGCTGATGAGGTGATTTTTGAGGCGTTTCGGTTGCTGGAGGAAAGAGATAAACATTATGAGCAATGGCTGCAAGATACTCGCCAAAAGGTGGCTGATGGTCTAGCTCAACTAGATCAGGGTGAAGTGCTGGATGGTAAGAGTGTGATGGCAAGATTAAAAGAACGGGTTCGTATGTAGAAGTTTCTCAAATACATAAAGAATAAATTCGATTATTTTCATGCGTAAACAGATTACTGAATATACATCGCCTCTAGATGCTTTAGTAGCTTTGACTAAGCAGTTATACAGTTATGAGATTAAATATCAAACTGATTCGGCTGACTTTTTTGTGCAGTATCAGCAAGGTAAGACGGATGATGATGACGATTCCTTTAACTGGGCAAGTAATTATCGTCATTATCTAGCTTTACGCCAAGAATTAGAGAGTAAGCTAAGAAGTGTCGCGTAATAGTTTTAGGGATTATTTTGTTCAAGTAATTTTTTCTGACCAACCAAGTGTTGCGATGGCTGATTGACTGACAAAAGTAGCAAGAAAGTATACAGAGATTGAATTTGAGTAAAAAAGAGGCGTATGCTGTTTTTTGAAGAAAAAGGAGCATAGGACAAATGACCCAAAACGCCTCACGTATCTATAATGAACTAACAAA
>JADBWH010000113.1 GCA_020404105.1 Pseudanabaena sp. M53BS1SP1A06MG
TCGGGTGGTGTTTTACATTCTTGCAGCAATTCGTCTAGCAATTCTTTGCGGATATTCATCGGTTTTATTGTTGGTAATTGTGTGTCTTGATCATCTCTCTCTATATATCCCAGACTTTACACACTTTAATTTACACTCTCACCGAATTTGGTTGAAGTCAACAAACCGATCGTGCTAGGGCCTGACCACAGTACCTTGGTATGAATACCAGAGATGACAGGGAGTTGGGCAATGCCTTTATGTCACGAGTGGAACAGTAGTTTTGAGACAGCCGCATCGTTTTGCCAAACAACGTTCACATTGGACTCGGTCACAATTACTGACTCCTCAACAGGCTTTGTGCTGGAGTGCCCTCATGCCTCTATTGTCTTGGCAATTGTGGTTGGCGCATCAACTGGTTGTTGATACTTCTTTACCTTGACAGAAACATCAATCCAATCTTACTTTTGTTCGGGTCGCTCAGGGCTTTGCTGCACTTTTGATTAGGATTGACTCTACTGCTCGTTTTCTTAGATTTGCTCAGTTCTTTATTCTCTAAGTTACTTTTTCCTGCTCTTTTTCTGCTTCCCAGTCCAGTAAAGTATAGTTTTATTTTCTCGTCGAAGGTGGGAAAACAAAACTCAGTAGAACGATACATAAAGCGGTAAAGTAGAGCGAGATCTAAAAGCTTTTGTGTTTTTTGTGTATGGCTTTTCAACGTGCTAGCGGCATTTTGCTACATCCAACCTCATTACCTAACAAATTTGGGATTGGGGACTTAGGAGAAACGGCTTATCAGTTTATTGAGTTTTTATCCCGTAGCGGTCAAAAGCTTTGGCAAGTCCTGCCCCTCGGACCTACAGGATATGGTAACTCTCCCTATATGAGTTTTAGCGCGATCGCAGGGAATCCCTATCTAATTAGTCCAGACCTATTAGCAAAGCAACATTTACTTAAGGAAGAAGATTGGGCAGATATTCCTGAATTTGATCGAGATCAAGTTGATTTTGATGTAGTGATTCCTTACAAACGAAATTTACTTGAACTTGCCTATAAACGATTCAAACAGGGCTATGTCGATCAAGAGCCTCAACATCATCATGATTTGTATTTAATCCAAGAGCAATTCAAAAAGTTTTGTATTGAAGAGTCTGACTGGCTCGAAGACTATGTACTGTTTATCACATTACATGAAGTAAATCCTGAAATTACATGGAATAAATGGGAAGAGGCGATCGCTAAGCGTGACCCACAAGCACTACAACAAAAGCGAGAAGAATTAGCAGATCAAATTCAATTTCATCGATTTTTGCAATTTCTCTTTTTCGATCAATGGCTGAAGCTGAAGCAATATGCCAATGCTCGCAATATTCAGATTATCGGCGATATTCCCATCTATGTCTCACACCATAGTGCCGATGTCTGGGCAAATCCTGATAATTTTGCCCTTGATCCTGAAACCAATGAAGTCGCACTGATGGCAGGAGTCCCACCTGATTATTTCAGCGCTACAGGTCAGCTATGGGGAAATCCTGTATATAACTGGGAATATCTCCAAGAAACTGACTTCGCATGGTGGATTGATCGCTTCCGCTTTTTAAATCGCTATGTCGATATTATTCGCATCGATCACTTTCGCGGATTTCAAGCCTTTTGGCAGGTCAAGGCTGACCAGGAAACCGCCATTAATGGTGAATGGGAACTTGCTCTTGGAGCCGAGTTATTTACTAGACTCAATGAAGTAATGGGAGATTTGCCAATTCTAGCGGAAGACCTTGGTATCATTACCTCGGAAGTGGAGAAATTACGCGATGACTTAAATTTCCCTGGGATGCGCGTGCTGATGTTTGCCTTTGGTGGCGGCTCTGATAACTTCCATCTCCCCCATAACTATGTGCGTAATAGCGTCGTCTATACAGGAACCCATGACAATGATACAGCCGTAGGTTGGTGGCAAAGAGCAAGCAAGTATGAAAAGAACTTGTTTTACCGCTATATCGTTGGCTTTGCTACAGGTGAACCCATTAACTGGGTGTTAATTCGTATGGCAATGGCTTCGGTATCAGTAATTGCGATCATTCCTCTACAAGATGTGCTTGGTCTAGATAATAGCGCACGCATGAATGTCCCTGGAACTGCTACAGGTAATTGGGGCTGGCGCTATGGTGATCCTGAGTTACTGAATCAAGATTTGAGCGATCGCTTATTAGAAGTTACCCAACTCTATAGCCGTTAAGTAGTTTAGATTTTTGTGATGCCTGCTGAGCAGTCATCACAAAAATCTGATCTGTAGCAACTTGACACATAATTTGGTATGAGAATATATAACTATCATTAATAAATTTCAAAAACGATTCCCATAAGGTCGTTCTGCCCAAAACAATGTCTTCCCTGTCTTCCCTTACTGTTGAAGCTTTATTCATTATTTTGCTGATTATTGCCAATGGTGTATTCTCGATGTCTGAACTAGCTATTGTTTCAGCTCGGAAAGTACGCTTAGAACAATGGGCGAAAGAAGGAAATGCCAAAGCCAGAGCTGCTTTAAGATTGATTAGCTCACCTAATAATTTTTTATCCACCACTCAAATTGGGATTACTTTAATCGGCATTTTGAGTGGGGCGTTGGGTGGCACAACTGTAGCTAAAAGCTTAAAAGAGATATTGGATACGATCGCAATTATTAAGCCCTACAGCGAATCTCTCAGCTTTTCGATTGTGGTGGGAATTATCACCTATTTATCTCTCGTTGTCGGTGAGCTTGTGCCCAAACGCTTAGCAATGAGTAATGCCGAACAGATTGCTTGTAGTGTTGCCCCACCGATGCGATTTCTTGCTAATATTGGCACTCCTCTGGTGTATTTGCTCAGTGTCTCAACCGAAAAATTACTGAGTATGTTAGGAATTCAAGCCAATGAAGAAGCCCAAGTAACTGAAGAAGAAATTAAGGTAATGATCGCTCAGGGTGCTGAGTCGGGAATGTTTGAAGAAGCTGAACAGGACATGGTAGAACGGGTATTCCGCCTCGGAGATCGCCCGATTAAAGCTCTCATGACTCCCCGTACTGAGATTGACTGGATTGATATTGACTCTCCATTTGAAGAAACGCAACGAGAAGTCCTTGAGAGTGGTCATTCAAGATTTCCAGTAGCTAGGGAAAATCTCGATGATTGTGTAGGAGTTGTCGATATTCGCGAATTTCTCAACGCAAGTATTAACGGATTACCGATCGACTTATTAAAAGTGAGTAGTCCGCCCCTATATGTTGCGGAAACGGCAAGTGCTCTGAGCGTTTTAGAGCAATTTAAACAATCAGGCGATCGCGTGGCGATGGTCACTGATGAATATGGCGGTGTTGAGGGCATGGTTACCCTCACTGACCTCCTTGAAGCGATCGTGGGAGATTTGCCATCGAGCGATCGCCAAGGCGATCCTGATGCGATTCAGAGAGAAGATGGCTCTTGGCTAATTGATGGGATGATTTCTAGCGATCGGCTTAAAGAGATTCTTGAAATCGAAAATTTACCCTACGAAGAAGAGCGCAACTATCATACTTTGGGGGGATTAATGATGACTTATCTCCGTCATATTCCGATGGTTGGTGAGCACTTTACATGGCAAAGAATTCGCTTTGAAGTAGTTGATATGGATGGAAATCGAGTAGATAAAGTCCTAATTAATCTGTCCCCATTATTATCTGTAGATGAAGAACCTAAGGGCAATTTAAAGAATAAGTAATTCTAGACAAATGCACCTTGCCAATCAAGGTGCATTCTCATCAAAATAACTAAAATAACGTCAGTTTAGGTTAAGCTGGCAAGTTTTAAAAGTCCAAAAGTATAGCGGTTTTCATTTTGCCGTAGGCAAAATGAAAACTCAAAACTCTTATTGGGACTGATTTTTTGTTTTCAAATAAGTGTGTACTCATTTGAAAACCGCTATAGAAAGAAGATAAAAAGGATGTTAGACAAAAAGAATATTAGGTTCTCTAATATTTCTGTTAAATCTCTGAATGTCTAAATAAAATTGGAAAGATTTTATTTGTATCTAAAAGGAAAATATTGTATGGTATTTAAACACGGTATCCCCATCAAGATATCGTAGATTAATTTTTTGGAGATATCTCATGAGCTTAGGTCAACATCCCTTAAAACATTCACAATCACTGGTCAAGGCGATCAACAAATTATTTAGCCATACATTTAAAAACATATTCAGCCATAAATGGGGACGCAAGTTTGTCTCATTCTTTTTGACAGGTGCATTAATTAGTGTCACCATGGCTGCTTGCACTACAACGACTGACACTAAACCCGCAGCAACCCCAACTACAGGTAGCAGCCCCGCCGCTCAAACCACACCTGCCGCAGGCGCACCTAAAAAAGATGTTGAACTAACCCTTGTATCCTTTGCTGTAACTAAGCAAGCTCACGAGAAGATCATTCCTAAGTTTGTGGAAAAGTGGCAAAAGGAACAAAATCAAAAAGTTACCTTTAAACAGAGCTATGGTGGCTCAGGCTCACAAACCCGTGCTGTTATTGATGGACTCGAAGCTGATGTTGTCCACCTCGCCCTTAGTGCTGACACCTTCAAATTAGAAAAAGCGGGACTAATTGAACCAGGATGGGAAAAAGAACATCCTAGTGACAGCATTGTCTCGAAGTCTGTACCAGCGATCATCGTCCGCGAAGGCAATCCAAAAAATATTAAAACTTGGTCTGACCTCGAAAAACCTGGTGTTGCCTTAATCACTGCTGACCCTAAAACTTCAGGTGTCGCTAAATGGAACTTCTTGGCAATATGGAATGCGGCTCTCAAAGCAAATAATAAGGATGAAGCGAAAACCATCGATACCTTAGCCAAAGTATTTACTAATGTGCCAATTTTGACCAAAGACGCTAGAGAAGCCAGCGATGCTTTCATTAAGCAAGGGCAGGGTGATGTCTTAGTTAACTACGAAAACGAAGTAATTCTTGCTACTCAGAAGGGTGAAAAAGTTAGCTATGTAATTCCAGATGTGAACCTCTCCATCGACAACCCGATCGCAGTTGTTGACAAAAATGTGGCTAAGCATGGCACTAAGGAAGTTGCCGAAGCATTCGTAAAGTATCTCTTCTCTACCGAAGCACAAACCGAATTTGCTAAGATTGGTTTCCGTCCTGTTGATGAAACTGTTGCCAAAGAGAAGCAATTTACTGAGCTTTATCCTGTAGTTAAGGATCTTGCAACCATTAATAAAGAATTTGGTGGTTGGCCAAATGCCGACAAGAAATTCTTCGCTGAAGGTGGGATTTTTGACCAAGTGCAAGCCAAAATCAAGCGCTAGAGATTAGCTATAACTAGAGCTAAATTTAGGATGACTTAGCGCAGCGTAACGCATAAAGCGGAGCGTAACGTATAAATTAACTAACAACGATGGGTTAGCGATCGCGTAACCCATCGTTGTTAGTTAATCGAAACTAAACTAGGACTTACGCAGACGCATTTCATGGTAGGGGCAATTCATGAGTTGCCCCTACCATGAAATGTGGGTTTCAAACTTTTTTTGCATAATCTCCATGAATTTCACAGCTTTTTGAAAAATTAAAGACAACATGGTTACGATAACTACTCAACCTGACAGAAAGCGCCAAACTAATCCTATTCTGAAATTTATCGGCAAAGTTCCTTGGACTTGGGTAATTACTTTTGTTTATCTCTCATTCCTGCTAATTTTGCCAATCATCGCCATGATTGTTAAAGCTTCTCAAGAGCCTTTTGAGAAGTTTTGGGCAACTGCAACATCACCCATTGCCCTCTCTAGTTACGAAGTTACTTTTGTGACTGCCTTTGCTGCTGCCGCGGTTAATGGCATATTCGGCACATTGATCGCTTGGGTGATTGTGCGTTACAACTTTTGGGGCAAACGCTTTGTCGAAGCTGTTGTTGACTTACCCTTCGCACTCCCGACAGCAGTCGCAGGTTTGACCCTAGCTACAATGTATAGCAATAAAGGTTTTATTGGTGCATATTTTGCCCCCTTTGGTATCAAAATCGCTTTTAGTCGCATCGGTGTGTTTATAGCGATGACCTTTATCTCATTACCCTTTATTGTCAGAACGGTTCAGCCAGTCCTTAACGAATTGGAAAAGGAAATCGAAGAAGCCGCTTGGTCATTAGGTGCTTCTCAATTCCAAACCTTCTTCCAAGTAATCTTGCCGCCTCTTACGCCTTCGATCTTGACAGGAGTTGCCCTTGGTTTTTCCCGTGCTGTTGGTGAGTATGGCTCAACCGTAATCATTGCGTCTAATACTCCTTTTAGGGATTTAATTACACCAGTATTGATCTTTCAACGCTTAGAACAGTATGACTATGTGGGCGCGACTGTGATCGGTGTGGTAATGCTGGCTATTTCCTTTGTGAGCCTATTGGCGATTAATCTATTACAAGCATGGAGTAAGCGATATGGCTAATTTAAATTCTTCTGTCAGCGAATATCCTCAAAGCGCTCCCAAACCAACCCAAATCAAAAAGAAAAAAAGCTTTGCTCCTGTAATCTTAATTACGATCGCCATTGCTTATCTCTCCTTAGTATTACTCATACCCGCAGCCAACGTATTTTATGAAGCCTTTCATAAAGGAATGACTCCGTTGATCGATGCTTTTAAGCGAGAGGATTTATGGGTAGCAATTAAGTTAACTGCGAGTCTAGCAGCGATCGCCTTACCGCTAAATACGATCTTTGGATTGAGTGCCGCTTGGGCGATCGCCCGTAATCAATTCCCGGGTAAAGCCTTATTGCTCAGCATCATCGATTTGCCCTTCTCGATCTCGCCCGTAGTTGCAGGTTTAATGATCGTTCTACTCTATGGTCGCCTTGGTTGGTTTGGTTCATGGCTCGAAGCTAATGACATCAAAATTATCTTTGCTTTCCCGGGAATGCTGATGGCTACCATCTTTGTCAGTATGCCTTTCATTGCTCGTGAAGTAATTCCCGTATTAGATGAAATGGGCACTGAACAGGAAGAAGCCGCCCGCACCCTTGGCGCTAGCGACTGGCAAATTTTCTGGAAAGTGGTCATTCCTAATATCCGTTGGGGGTTGCTCTATGGCTTAGTTTTGACTAACGCTAGAGCCATGGGTGAATTTGGCGCTGTATCCGTTGTATCAGGTAACATTGCCGCCAAAACTCAGAGCTTACCTCTATTCGTAGAAGAGTCATATAAGAACTATGAAAATGAAGTTGCCTATTCGGCGGCAGTTTTATTAGCATTGTTAGCAGTAGTGACTTTAGTTCTCAAGGAAATCTTAGAGCGCAAAACGCATAATCCTAATGAACGGGAATAGCGAAAAATAATCTTTGTGTTGCGCGAATGGCAACCCAAAGATTATTACCAATAACTACTGGCTATAGTTTTTATTTCATGTCGGCGGCACTTAGGGTCGCTTTTTTTAGTGAGTTCCATCAAAAAGAGTAACATTTGTAACAGTTAGAACATGGTATTTCAATAGCGATACGGTAAAGTTTACAAGCAGCTAGGCATAAGAAAAATTCAAAGCAAATTCATAATCCAATTTTGCCCTCTATCCAATTACTTACCCTCATCGCTGCTTTCTTTTTTACCAGCATTATTTTTACCAGCATTATTAGTGTGATTACAGGTAGTACTTCCCTAATCACCGTACCTGTGATGTTACAAACAGGAAGTGACAATAAGGAGTTTCTCTAAATGACAATTGATACTCGTTCAATAAATCAAGATATTCGACTTCGGATTCCTGAAGATCTTCATGGCGAGCCTGTAATTTCACAGTTGACCTCCCGCTATGGATTGGTTGTCAATATCGTATCGGCAACTCTAGGTGTAAATGCTGGTAGTGGATGGTTTCACCTTAACCTCAAAGGTACTCATGCCCAAATTCAAAATGCGATCGCCTATCTTAACGATCTCGACATTGAGATTTGGGAAGATGAACATGACTCTAATACAGGTTTTTAGCTACAAGGGTAATTGCCATTATTTGGAGCTTGACTCAAGACATAATGCAAAAAAGCACCAGTTTGTTTGCAACTAGTTACCTAATTTGTTATATTAAGTATCCGTTCGGCGGCATAGCCAAGTGGTAAGGCAGGAGTCTGCAAAACTCTCACCCCCAGTTCGAGTCTGGGTGCCGCCTTAAAAAAGACTGATTGCAATGCAATCAGTCTTTTTTATTACCAAGCTGATGTTTCTTCTGCAATTTGTTTGCCTTCAGTTTGCAAATATTCCAAAAAAGCTTGGGCAACGACTGAGAGTTGTTTGCCCGCAAGATGAATCACATACCAATTGCAAGGAATCGGAAAATGCTCAACGTCTAATACTGCAATCTGTCCTGAAGCTCCCTCTAACGCGATCGTGTGGCGCGATAGGATCGAAATCCCTAAACCACCAGCGATCGCTTGCTTAATTGCCTCATTACTCGATAATTCCATCTTGACTTTGGGTGTAATTTTATGTTCATCAAACAATTTTTGGACATATCCTCTTGTACCTGAACCAGACTCTCTAGTGATAAAAGGCTGTTCAGCTAACTTCTGAATTGGAATATTTTTTTCATTTGCCAAAGGATGATCATGATTGGCAAGTACAACTAGAGGATTTGCCAAAAATGGATGCGCTTTCACATCTGGCTCATCGGGAACTTGGCTGAGGATATATAAATCATCTTTGTTCTCAGACAATCTTTCTAAAACGCCACTATGATTTGTTACCTTCAGAGATATTTCTACACCAGGATAACGCTGACAAAAAGGTCCTAGCAAACGCGGAATCACATATTTTGCAGTTGTTACTACCGTAATTTTTAAATATCCTTGCTTTAAGCCCTTCAAGTCGGCAACACTCATTTCAAATTGAGATATGCGTCCAAAAATTTCTTGACAGGTGGCAAATAATTCATGCCCAGCCTGAGTGAGAAATAGTCTTTTACCAACTTGCTCAAACAAAGGCATTCCAATCGCTTTTGTCAAATGCTTAATTTGCATAGAAACGGTTGGTTGGGTGAGAAATAGCTCCTCAGCAGCACGGGTATAGCTACCATGTCGAGCCGCTACTTCAAAAACCTGTAACTGGTGCAGCGTAATGTGGTTTGCTAATTGAGAATCTGATAAGCGGTAAGTCATTGTAGGCAGCAAAATCATAGACTATATTCTATGATTTTAGCATCAATATATATTTTTATTCTATGTATTTGGTTTATATAATAATTTAGATAAATGTGCAAAGTATCTTCTTCAAGAAGGTACTTCGAGTTTTAGTGAGTTTTGCTTTTGTGCTATGGCACTTTTCAAGTAAGCGGGTTACATAAATTTGATTACCTACCGAAGTTAGGTAATCAAACAATTACTTCACCAGACTGGTAAACGCTATATAAAGCAAACGGGTAACTCTTAGTTAAAGGATTGAAAAAGGATCACAATGAGATTTAGACAACTGATTACAAATTTATGGCGTTATCTCACGATCGCAGCAAGAGATGACAGCTTTTTGAAAGCTATTGGCAGTATCGAAAACATTGTTTCTAAGGTGTTAGCGATCGCTCTAGTATTTGTGATCTTCGTTGCTCTATTCGATCTACTTAAGCTTTTGACGATTGACTTATTTTTCACAAATCCCCAAGGAGCTTTTACTGCACCACTTCTGAAGATATTTGGGATGTTTCTCAATGTCCTTATTGCTCTGGAACTAATGGAAAATGTCACAGCCTACCTCCGTCAGCATGTAGTTCAGCTAGAACTAGTCATCATTACAGCCCTAACTGCGGTTGCTCGTAAGATTGTAATCTTCGACACTAAGGCAGATGGCGATCTAACAGGTTTAGCAATTGCCGTTCTGTCCCTCTCAATTAGTTACTGGATCGTCCGCAGTCAAAATCAATCGCGTAAGCACTAATCCAACGTCAGTTCGGGTTAAGCTAGCAAATTTTTAAAGCCCAAAAGTAAAAGCCTTGCTTAGCAAGGCTTTTACTTTTGGGCTTTGAGAGAAGGTTTGCGTAGTAACTCCTCTCTCAAAGCCTGTTTCAAATTATCCCGAACTCAAGTTAATCCAAGATAGTTACAAAGCTTTTCTTTGTAACTATCTTGTGGTTTTTGATTTGTTATGTGGTTTGAGGACTTACGATCTCCTGATGCTGCCAGATGTTAAAATTATGCTAAGTATTTAGTCTGCAATATAAAAAAATTACCTACGAAGCTATATGACACAATCATTAACAAACTTTCTCGGCAGCCTTGTCGCTGGTGCCATAGTTCTTGGACTCATCTTCGGAGCTTTGTACTTCGTTAGCCAAAAGGACAAAATTGTTCGTCGTTAATATAAGCTTATAAAAAAGAGCCTCGCATTGCGAGGCTCTTTTTTGTGGCTTGTTTGACTCATGCGAGAGCGCTGTATTGCTATACTGAGTGATAAGTCTTGTCTATCTGAATATTGTTAGCATTTTGTTAAGTGAGTAACTCATTTACAAAGCGCTAAATTAATCACAGCAGAGTTTTATTTTTTCATTTTGCCCGTGTCAAAGTGAAAACAGCTATGCTTTAGTGGCAAAATAGCGACAAATTAATAGCATCAAAAATTCAAGTCTTTAGGAGAAATATAGAACCATGATCAACATCGGTGGCAACCCGCTAATGATTCTTTTGGCAATCGTTGCCGCTTTAGGAGGTGTGGGTTTATATTTTGTGCGAAACTTTCGACCTGAATTAGCCCGCGACCACGATATATTTTTCTCCGCGATCGCCTTAGTCTATGGCATTATCCTGCTAGCCTTTAATTTTCGGATGGAAATTACCACCCAGCTAGCACAGGTACTAGTTGTCGGATTTGCAGGTTGGTTTGCAGTTGAGTCTTTAGTACTACGTCAAGCCCTTGCCAATCAAGCACGCAGAGCGCCATCAAGTCCATTAGTCGATGATGAAGAACCAATTGGTTCAGACTATCGTGTGGAAATTGATCCCACTCGTGAAATTGCGCCACGCCCCACTCGTGATTCCGCCCGTCGGATGCGTGGCACAATTCCTAGTAGCGCCGAAGCCAGTGAGCTAAGAGGAGATACTACCGATGAACGTCGGTCACGTCGCCCTAAGCGCAGCAATAGCAATAATGATTCGGTAATTGATATCGATGAAAACGATATTCGCCCTATCAGTCCTAAGCGTCGTCCACGTCCTACCAATGATAGTAGCAATGGCGATCGCCCTAGAAATCGCAATAGCGAATCCGATGGGTTTAGCAATGGTGAAGTATCTGGCAAGGACAATTTTGCTTCGGGAAGAAGAAGGAGACAATCAAATCGTCCACCATACCCAAACAATGAAATTTCTGAAACCGACGATTTTTAGGTTTATTTGTTAAAGTTAATGCTAAAGTGCTTTTCCTATAGAGTTTCCCAGTCTAGTGAAGTACAAAGAATTGTTTCTCCGTCGAGGTGGGGAACAACCCCATACATCTCCAGTTTGAAAAATGCTACAAGGTAACATCTTAAAATTATCGCTTTAATGTACGAAGCAAAATTTTCTGAATCATCTTCCTAGTGCAGCCGAGACTGAAAAAAACTACCAGCAAATAAATTTGAGGGTTTGCTAATCGATGCTACGATTAATCAGTCTTGAACGTTTCCCCCAGCAAAAAATCAATCTATAAAGGGAAGTATAGGTCTTAGAGACTAGGACTCATACCTGTGGAGGGACAAACTAGTTATCTTATTGCAGATAATTAATAGTAAAGCCCTTTGAAACAGGAAATCTTTACCTTAATCAAGAAGGTTGGGGTAGTTTATGATATTTAGCCTAGGCAAAAGACAATCCCAAATGTCATCAAAGCCTTGCTATTTCATTTGATCAACCATTACTTGGGCTTTCGATCAACCGTGAGTTATTGTGTTAATCCGAATTGTACTAATCCAAATAACGAACCACTTGCTGCTAATTGTGCTAGCTGTGGCTCAAGTTTGAAGCTGAAAAACCGTTATCGGGCAAGTCGTCCACTGGGAAAAGGTGGATTTGGAGCTACATTTCTTGCTGCCGACGAGGGACTACCGGGATTTCCATCTTGTGTCGTTAAGCAATTACGCCCAAATACCCAATCACCTAGTGTGATGAAAATGGCAAGGGAATTATTTGAACGTGAAGCTTTTACCCTGGGCAAGATTGGTAGTCACCCTCAGATTCCGCGTTTACTAGATTATTTTGAAGAGGACGGTAATTTTTACTTAGTCCAAGAGTTTATTGATGGAGAAACGTTAAAGCAAGAGTTTGTAAGACGTGGACCTTTCAGCGAAATTGAAATTCGTAAAATTTTGGTAGAAATCTTTCCTGCACTTGGTTTCATGCACCAAAATGGGGTAATTCATCGTGATATTAAGCCTGCGAATATCATGCGCCGTAGACAAGATGGGCAATTGGTGTTAATTGATTTTGGTGCGGTTTCTAGTCAGATTAATAAGCCTTCTGCCGATGATGATCCTAGTGGGCTCTTAACAAATTTTGCGATCGGTACACCTGGATTTGCGCCACCTGAACAGATGGCAATGCGTCCCGTATACTCCAGCGATTTGTATGCCACAGCGATGAGTTGTCTATACTTGATGACAGGGCAATCACCTAAGGAATTACCCCATGATCCCTATACAGGAGAGATTAATTGGAAGGGAAATGTCAAACTCAGCAACCGCATGATGTTTATCTTTGAGAAATTGCTTCAACAGTCCGTATCACAGCGTTTTCGTTCTGCAGAAGAAGCTTTAAAAGCTTTGGAATCTAGTGGCGTATCTGAGGATCTCTCTAAAGCTGCTATTTTTCCTAAAATTAGTGGACAAGTAGCTTCAAATCATCCCTCGGTGACGATCAAAGACACGAATACTCAGCAATTAAACTCGCGTATTCAAGCACAAAAGTATAGCAATACCCAAGGTTGGGATAGTGGAATGTTGTCGGCAGGCAATACCCGTGCGGTTGCGACGAATCGGTTTGGAGGCGAACTTAAAGGTGGGCGCAAAGTTATCTTTGAGTACAGTCAAGGTAAACGAAATTTTGCTAATCAAGATTATTCTAAAGCTGCCTTTGGTAGCGCAACTCTTTCAGGAATTGTGATGAGTCGGTCAAAATTAGTTGAAGCGGATTTTTGCCATAGTGATTTAGTTGGTGCAAGTTTCCAAGGTGCAAATTTGTCTCAAGCAAAGTTAAATAGTGCCAATTTACGAGATGCAAAAATGCAGCGTGCGGTCTTAGTCAAGACCGATCTTGGAAGTGCTTCGATGGTATCCGCAGACTTGCGTGAGGCAAATCTCCAATCAGCATATATGAGTAAAGCAGATCTATCAGGTGCTAATTTAAGTGGGGCAAATTTAAAGGGAGCGTACTTGAGTCAGGCTAATCTCAATGGGACAAATCTATGTAATGCGGATTTGAAAGGAGCTAAGATTACTGATGAACAATTATCTCGAGCTAAAACCAACTGGGGTACAATTCGCCCCGATGGCAGTAAGCGGTTTTTATAAGTAGCTCGACATAATTAAAACTTTAAACCACGAAGCATGGGTCGCCTACTTCGTGATTTAAAGTTATTTGAAAGTATAGCTACTTCATAACTAAAAGTTTTAACAGTAATGCTTTGTAGTACTTGCTAATTACAGCGCTTTGCGCTTACTTAAAACCCAGAAATATTTTTGAAAGTGGCGCGAATCTTGCCACTTTCAAAAATATTTCTGTACTACTCAAAGCCTCAATTGGCTGTAATCATAGGACTGAGAGACAGCAATGTGAGACATCTCTCAATCCTAATAGGTTTGCTATAGAATTGGTGTTTAGTATATTTAGGTACTGGTATTAACTTTGTGAGACTTACAGATCATCAATTAGTTGCACTATTTACAGAGCTTTTGGGAGACGATCGCGTTCTTGCATTTGCCAGCCTCAATTCCCATTTGCATGATCGAATTGTGCAGAGTCTCACACCTGATAGTCTGCCCCCAGCTTGTGTCATTTATCCACAAACTATTGATGAGTTATCGAAGGTGATCGCTTTAGCCTATGTACAACGATTGCGAGTGCTACCCTGCGGTAATGCAACTAAGCTAGATTGGGGCGGTTTGGTAAGTCGTGCGGATGTGTTAGTAAGTACATCGCGAATCAATCAGATCGTTGAACACTGTGTCGGGGATCTCACGGTGAAAGTACTGGCGGGCGTTAATTACCAAGATTTGCAAGCAGTCTTAGGGAAGGAGGGACAATTTTGGGCAATTGATCCTCCCTATGGAGCAGATGCAACCATTGGTGGAATTTTAGCGACGGGTAGTGCGGGATCTTTGCGCCATCGTTATAATGGTGTGCGTGATATGTGCTTAGGAATTGAGTTTGTGCGTTCTGATGGGGAAGTAGTTAAGGCGGGTGGGCGCGTGGTAAAAAATGTCGCTGGCTATGACCTGATGAAACTATTAACAGGTTCCTATGGAACTTTAGGCATTGTCTCCAGCATTACCTTTAGGCTCTATCCATTACCTGAATTTACGCAAATCGTAGTAGCTACTGGAGCAGCCGAAGCGATCGCTCAATTACAACAAAAAATTAGTACATCGGTGTTGACTCCCACAGCATGCGATGTATTGTCAGCTTCAGTAATTGCCAAGTTAGACTTAGGTGAGAGTATTGGCTTAGCGGTGCAATTCTCTAGCCTCAAAATTAGTGTCCTCGAACAAGGAGATCGCCTTGCAGTCATTGCGAAGGAACTGAATTTAAAAGTACAGATTATCGATGCTGTGGCAGATTTTTGGCGATCGCTCGAAAATTTACTCTGGCAAAATGAATTGCGTCATGCATCTTCATCTACCAATCATCCTGTGGTCTGTAAATTGGGTATCTTGCCCTCAGCGACCGTTTCCATCATGCAGCAATGCCAACAAATTTTTAGTCAGCAATCTTATTTCCTCCAAATTCATGCTGGTAGTGGTTTAGGTGTTTTGCGAATAGAAAATGGAACTAGTCCTCAAATTGCTGAGCAGCTAGTACAGGTGAGAAGGATTGCTGAAGCCCAAAGCGGATTTCTCAGTCTTCTCGAAGCACCCCAAGAGTTGAAATTTAATCATCAAGTTTTAGGAAATGTTTGGGGATATACAGGTAATGCCCGTGATCTCATGGTCAAAATTCAACAACAGTTTGATCCGCGAGGTTTACTCAGTCCTGAGCGACTTGTTTAGTGCACATCTCAAAATCCTCTTGTCCATCTTCTAGAAATTTTCCATCAATCTTTTCATAACTATCAATATGCAAGTTTCTGATCAGCCTAACTCTAATAACCTCTTGCCTAATTTGCTTACTTCTCTAAACCCAATAAGTTCAGAAACATTTGACAGCAAGAACCCTCCTAGCCCTGAACTAATTGATGCCTGTGTGCATTGCGGTTTCTGTCTATCCACTTGTCCCAGTTATCGCATTATCGGCAAAGAGACGGATTCACCAAGGGGAAGAATCTACTTGATGGATGGAATTAATGAAGGTGATATTCCCTTATCTCCTGCGATCGCTCAGCATTTTGATACTTGTTTGGGTTGTCTCGCCTGTGTGACTACTTGCCCCTCTGGTGTGCAGTACGACCAGTTGATCGAGTCAACTCGCGCCCAAGTTGAACGCAACCATCCGCGATCATTACCTGAAAAATTATTACGGAAGTTTATCTTCTCGACATTTCCATATCCCAATCGCCTCCGAGTCTTGCTTGCACCCCTATTGGCTTATCAAAAATTAGGGTTGCAAAAACTATTACGATCGACAGGTTGGCTAGAAAAATTCCTGCCTCAACAGCTAAAGGCTATGGAGTCAGTGCTCCCAGACCTTACACCTGAATCCTTTAAAGATAAGCTACCAGAAGTGATTACAGCTAAGGGAGAGAAGCGTTATCGCGTTGGCATGATCCTAGGCTGTGTGCAACGGATATTTTTACCAGAGGTGAATAATGCGACTGTGCGTGTATTAACGGCGAATGGTTGTGAAGTTGTCATTCCTAAATTGCAAGGCTGTTGTGGTGCTTTGACTCACCACCAAGGACAGGAAGCCCAAACTCTAGAACTAGCGAAGCAAACTATTGATACCTTTGCGAATCTCAATCTGGATGCAGTACTCATTAATGCTTCGGGCTGTGGTCATACGCTCAAGGAATATGGACATATTCTCAAAGATGATCGCCAATATGCAGCAAAGGCAAAGGAGTTCTCTAGCAAGGTTAAGGATGTACAGGAATTTCTCGATCATGTGGGCTTAACTGCTAAGTTGTCCCCATTGCAAGATCAACCTTTAGCGATCGCCTATCAAGATGCTTGTCATATGCTGCATGGACAAAAGATCAGTCTGGAACCTCGCCGCCTCTTGCGCCAAATTCCCAATGTTCAGTTAAGAGAGTCTATTGATGCTTCGCTCTGCTGTGGTAGTGCAGGAATTTATAATATTTTGCAGCCAGAGGTTGGGCATGAGTTGGGAGAAATGAAAGTGACAAATCTGACTGATACTGGCGCTGAGGTGATTGCATCAGCAAATGTGGGATGTATTACCCAAATTCGCAAGCATTTAAAGTTGCAAAATAAAAATGTTCTGCTCATGCACCCAATGGAGCTTTTAGACTACTCTATTCAAGGTAAACGTCTAAATTAAGACATTTACCTTCTGTCTATTGCTAAGTAGCACAGCATAATTAAAACCCCAAACCAGAGAGTGGGTCGCCGACTCTCTCGTTTGGGGTTACTTAAGTCTTTTTCCTATTAATATCAGTTCGATAAATTCATTTGCCATTAAGCATCTCAATCATTAAACGAATATTTTTAGATTGAACTTGGGCTGTAACAGACTGAACTTTAACTGATTCAGCCTGTGCTTTTGCTGTACTAGCATAGCGATCATATGAAAATCACTAGGTCTTAACTGGGTATCCCTTTATTCTAGCTAAAGATGAAAAGTACGATCTATAGAGAGAGGTTATAGAGGGCTTGGGTAAGATTGAGTCAAAATAAATTAACGAATGTACTCTTTTAAAACACTATTGCGGTTTGGATGGCGCAACTTGCGGAGAGCTTTCGCTTCGATTTGGCGGATACGTTCACGGGTAACGTTAAAGATTTGTCCAATTTCTTCAAGAGTCTTCATCCGACCATCGTCTAAGCCATAGCGCAGTCGTAAAACATCACGTTCTCTGGGGCTAAGGGTTCCCAATACGCTTTCAAGATCTTCGCGCAAGAGGCTCTTAGCAACTTGGTCGTCAGGAGTTTCACCTTCAGACTCGATAAAGTCACCAAGACGAGAATCTTCTTCCTTACCGATGGGAGTTTCAAGGGAGATTGGCAACTGGGCAGACTTAGCGATAAAGCGGAGCTTTTCGATCGTCATCTCCATACGAGTAGCAATTTCTTCCTCGGTAGGCTTACGTCCCATCTCTTGAGAAAGCAACTTAGTTGTTTTCTTAATTCTCGAAATAGTCTCGTAAAGGTGGACGGGAAGACGAATAGTACGTGATTGATCGGCGATCGCACGGGTAATTGCCTGACGAATCCACCATGTCGCATAGGTCGAGAATTTGTAACCCTTTTCATGGTCAAACTTCTCGGCGGCCCGGATCAAACCTAAACTGCCCTCTTGGATCAAATCTTGGAAGGACAAGCCCCGATTCATATATTTTTTGGCGATCGATACCACTAGACGTAGGTTTGATTGCACCATTTTGTCTTTAGCGCGGCGACCAGAGTGGAGACGTTTGCGAAACTCACCAATGGGCATCCCCATCTTGACAGCCCAATCTGGCTCTCTGACATCATCTGGATGGCAATCTATTTCATTCGCAATCTCTTCACGCTTTAGCTCTAGCTCCAGCAGATCGGCAATTTTACGTGCTAGCTCAATTTCTTCATCAGCCCTAAGCAGTCTAATACGACCAATCTCTTGCAAATAAAGACGAATTGAGTCTTCAGTAAAATGCTTTTTCTTCGTTTGACTAGCTCGTTTTGTCTTTGTCCCCTTTAATTTACTAGCTTTATCGGGATCATCATCAAGGTCTGGATCTTCATCTGAATCATCAAGTAAGTCATCCTTGTCAAGATCAATATCATCATCTAAATCTTCAAGGTCTTCTTCAATTTCATCAAGATTTGCACCAAGTTTGCCAATAGGTAACTTGATATCAATAGGTAGGTCGATGGCTGCTTTGCTCATGCCAGATTCCTCAGATCCATACTGTCTAAAACTTTTGTCTAGGGGGATTTACATCTAGATGATTGTAGCTTGACAAACACAAAAATAGTGGTTGAAGCTACTCAGAATGTTATCTGACTAGTGTAATTCCTACTTTTATATTTATAGTCTAACGATGCTTTGTTTACTTTTGAAAAAATTTTAGTCATTAGCAAGTAAATTTATGATCATGGGGCTTTACAGCGCTTTGCGCTTATTCAAAAATATTTCTGTACTACTCAAAGCCTCAATAGGCTTTAATGCCAGACCCTATAGAATGTGAAGATCTTTGTAAGTAATGCTTAGTCGACTTTTCAAAAACCTCTCTAGCTTTTAACTTAGCACAATGCATAGCAGTCCAAAATCATTTGTAAATTTTTGGGTTTGAGGAAGCTCAAAGGAGCGCGCTACCTCAAACCATTTAGGATAGATATATGCAAAGCTACTTATTTTCTATGAATAACCATTTTTGCGAAAAAACGGATACATTTATTAAGTATTATTAATTTTTGATTATGCTTAAGTTTAATAAAATATCCCTTGCTTCAATTGGATTGTTTGTCGGTGGTATGCTCTTTGTCGTTGGTTTTTGGGCTTATTCAAAGGGAAACTCAACTTTAAATCTCGTTGGGTTTTTCTATGGGTTCCCAATTCTCTTAGGGGGATTTGCTTTTAAATCATCAGAGGTTGCACCAGTGCCTGTAATCGTGCCTGAATCTGAGGAGGTATTAGCGTTACGTAAGTTGCAAGAGACATCAACCCAGAAGCAATTACGCAAAGATGTCACTCGCTACCGTTATGGAATTAAGGCTCATTTAGATGAAGTTTTAGAAAAATTAGGAATGCGTCCGACCGATGAAGAGCGTCCCGTTTTAATCGGTATCTATGAGGAAATTTCTCAGGCTGAAGAAACTAAGGGTGCGTATAGTCTAGTTTTGCGGTTCCAATCACCCTTAATGGGCTTTGATGTTTGGCAACAAAAACAAGATAAGTTAACACGATTTTTTGGTCCTGGAATAGTAGCCGTTGTCTCTGAACTCGCCAATAAGGAAGTGGATTTACGTTTAATTTCTCAGAATTAGCGATTAGCTTTTAGCGATTCAATTACCAATCATCAAAGCAACCAGACTAATGAGTTTAGTATCTTTAGCCGCTTTAATCGCAGGTGTAAGATCAGGGCAATTGGTTAGCTTTCCAACTGACACTGTACCTGCTCTAGCCATACGACCCGATCGCAGTGCTGATATTTTTACCCTCAAAGAGCGATCGCCTGATAAGCCGTTAATTTTGATGGCATCGAGTTGGCAGGAATTTTTACCCTTTATTGATATTGGGCATCCTGCTTTAGAAATTTGGCAACAATCTGCTGAGAAATATTTTCCAGGAGCCGTAACTCTGGTTTTGCCTGCTAGCGATCGCGGCGCGAAGTTAAATCAAGGTTTTACAACCCTTGGCATCAGAATTCCTGATAGTAAAGTTGCGATCGCGATTTTGCAGCAAACAGGAGCTTTGCTGACTACTAGTGCTAACAAGAGTAATCAGCCACCACTAAGGAAAATGCGAGATATATCTAACGCTTTCCCTAGGGTATTGACTTTAGGTGATGGGATCGATATTGATGAGCCACTAGGCAGTGGTTTGCCATCAACAGTTGTGGAATGGACAGCAGAAAATTGGTTAGTCCGTCGGCAAGGAGCAATCAAGTTTTAAAAAGGTGACGCTTAGCGTCACCTTTTTAGGCTTGCCAATCACGTGAGAACTTCTCTAACTGAGCAGAGGTCAATTCCTTTTCTAGCCATTGCAAAGCCGTAACTTGACTCGGAAATTGATGGCTGTTGTAGTCTTGGAAAACATCTAGCAACGAAATTGCGATCGCGCTTTGCTCAGAAGCCGTTGACCAACGTTGAAAAAACTGTTGCAATGAGGATTCAGGAACAGATGCTTGGAGGTTGTCAAGAGCGATTACTTGACTGGGAGTACGTTTATAAACTTTGACGGCATCAGTGAGATTAAGCAACTGTGGTGTAGTTGTGGTTGGAGTCGGTTGAGTTGGGATAAAGAGCGGATCTGTACCCACAGAGACATTGAGGTTTGCCCAATCTTGACGGAACTGATCTAGAGCTTGAGGTAGCAGTTGGTTATGTAACCACTGCAACGCCAGATTTTGGTTCAGCATCTGGCTACTGTTATAGGTACTGAGCGCTTCCTGTAATGATGGAGCTATATTTACCTGACCAGAAGCAACTTGCCAACGTTGCAGAAATTGCTGCAAGATTTCAGGGGAAATATTGTCTTGTAAGTTATTAATTGCCACGGTTTGATTGGGCAACTTAGCACGGCTATAGATATTAGCCGCATCTACTAGACTTATCGCACTCGCAGATGGGATTGAGTTGACAGGAGTGGTGTCAGTGTTAGTCCCTGTGGTTGCAGGCACAAAGACTGAAGATGGTGTTGTCGGTTTTGCGGCTGGGGGATTTGGTGATGGCGAGGGTGTAGGTGTTTGGGTTGCCACTGGTGGACGCACAATCAATACATCTGTTGGCGGCGTAGCTGTCGGCTGGGGAGTAACATCAGCGATCGCAGGTGCTTGTAATTTTTGCCATGTTTGCACACCTACCTTACCATCAACCGTTAAACCATTTGCTCGCTGAAAGGCGATGATCGCATCCCTTGTCCCAGCACCAAAATCACCATCAATGCGTCCTTGGTAATAGCCCTTTGTCTTGAGGAGTTGTTGAGCTTGAGCCACAGATTGTCCCTGAGAGCCAAGCGATAGGGTTGGTAAGGTTTTGGACACGGAAGTAGTTGGCGGATTACTGGGGGATGAACTAGTTTCTTGCAGTTTTGCCCAACTAGCCTTGCCCACAATACCATCAGCAGTTAGCCCATTAGCTTTTTGGAATTTTAAAACAGCATTGGCAGTACCCACCCCAAAATCACCGTCAATTTTACCAATATAAAATCCCTTAGCTTGGAGCAGTTGCTGCAATTCAACTACCGCGTTACCCTTGCTACCTTGTCTTAATGTTGCGTCCATAATTAGCCTGATTTTCTCAAATTAATAATTCGCGTTTGCTTTTAAAAATAAAGCACACGGGCATCTAGTCCCTGCGATCGCAAGAAATGTTTCAAGGATTCGGCCGCATCACGATTGCTATACCCACCAGCATAAATGTAGTCACCTTGAACTGACTTGGAAACAAATGCTTGGGGAATTAATCTCTGTACCTGAGCTAAAGTGCTCAACCCTCCTGAACTGATAGGAACTGCTGTCACATAGCGATACTTTGCCAAGTTATCTCCATTCGATAGATTTGTAGGAAGATAGGTTGGCAAGGTCACATAGGATGAATTAGTTGTTGGAAGGGGTTGAACATTTAGGGCTGTTGTATAAGTTTGTTGAGCCGCGACACCACGCCTTTGTAGCTCTCTGGTAACATAATCGGCAGTGGGCGCATCAAAAGCACCTGCAATGATTACTGTCTGTCCATTGACTGAGGCAACTACAGGATTTGTGACTACTTGCCTTGCAATATTTAGGGTTACAGGATTATAGCCTGTGATGTAAACAAGATTATTTCTCAGTTGAGCATTAGCATTCGCGATCGCTAAGTTCCATAATCCTAAGCTAGCGATCATGAACCCCAAAGCTTTCTGAGTCCAGTCGGGCATTTTCATCATTTTTAACCATTTCACCCTAAAACAACTTAATTGTTCTGAAACCTAAATTAATTCTATAGCAATCCTTTGATAATTTTTTCGCCCAGTATTACGAGTTGTCGCACTTCATACGACAACTCGTAAGTAGCTAGACATAAGTAAACTAAAAACCGAGAGTTTTGTTCCGCCCGCTAAGCGGGCGGAACAAAACTCTAGTTTGGGTTTTAATTAAGTTTAGTTACTTAATACCTTTACAAATTCCATCCCTTGACTAACAGGTTTAAGGAGATTGATTCATGCCAATGATCTAGCAAAATCCCAAATTCAGGCGTATGAATGCCCTTGCGCCATAACATGAGGGCATCTTCATTAGTAACCTCGTAGTAATTAGGTCTTCTGCCAATTTCTTGAAATCCAAAACTCTGATATAGGGAGATTGCCACATGATTGGACTCGCGGACTTCGAGAGTTGTCCATTCCAAATGGCGATCGCGAGCTTTTTTGAGTAATCCCCAGACAATAGCCTTGCCCAGACCTTGACCTTGATATTCGGGACGTACTGCTAAAACAGTAATATGTGCTTCCTCCAGAATTGCCCAGAGACAGCCAAAACCAAGTAATTCATGATTTTCCGTAGTTAAACCTAATACACAACTACTAGGATTTTCGATTTCACGCTGATAAGCTTCTAAACTCCAAAAATCACCTAGGCACGCACAGTCAATAGCCTTTAACTGCGCTAAAAATTGTTGATCAATCTCACTTAGATAGATTCGGGTCGATAGACTCATGTGCTGTAATTATCTAAACATTCATAGGATTTGCGGATCAAAATACCGTAACTAGCCTGATACCAACGGATTATCGATCAATGTCAGAACTCACGCCAATTGTATATCTCAGTGTGGTTAGCTTTTTTGCTTGGATTGTTAGCACTTTGGCAGGTGGAGGCAGTCCATTCATTTTAATTCCCCTAGTTAACCTTCTCATGGGAGCTGCCGCCGTACCACCTGTAATCACGATCGGTATGTTTTTTGGTAATGCTCACCGAGTTTTACTGTTTTGGCGAGATATTGACTGGGTATTGACTGCTTGGTATGCACCAGGGGCGATCGCAGGCGCAATTTTGGGAGCCTATACCTTTACCCAAATCCATCTCGACTGGTTGCAAATCGTGATTGCAGTTTTCCTAATTGTGAGTGCTGTTTTATTTGAACTAGAAAAAAGTCCCGAAAAAACTGTTGCGGAGGATCAGGTAAAACAAATCAAACTAGTCGATGATTCCAAGGAGTTAGAAGAGATTGAAGAACTCATCGAGATCAATCAGCTAGGTGAATTAAGTGAATTAAGCGCTCTAGAAAAATCAGATTTAATTCCTCAAGAAGTAAAGCCCAAATTTCAACTTCAGGCTTGGCATATTATGCCTGCGGGTTTTATGAAGGCTTATGTATCGGGTTTAGTTGGCACAACTGGTCCCGTCTTAAATCCCTTTTATCTGGGCTATGGCTTAGTCAAGGAGAAAATGCTTGCAACCAAAGCAACTCACATGACGATTATCCATGTCGTAAAAATCATCACCTACGGGGCACTAGCAGCAATGTCTAAGGAGCAAATTGTCGCGGGATTAGCGATAGGTTTAGCCGCAGTACCTGCAAATTTAATTGGCAAATATCTCCTTAGTCGCATGAGTCCCCAACAGTTCCGTCAAGTAGTTCTTGCTTTTATGGCGATCGGGGGATCGTGGATGCTCTGGCAACAAAGAGGTTTGTTTTTAAATATCTTGTAGCTAGAACTAAGTCTTGATTCGCTCGTCTATTCATCAAAAATAAGGCGATCGCCCCTCCATCCAAATCAACAAACATCAACAAACATATATAGGCTGTAGTTTAACGTCAGTTCGGGTTAGGCTGGCAAATCTTAAAAGCCCAAAAGTAAAAGCCTTGCCTAGCAAGGCTTTTACTTTTGGGCTTTGAGAGAGGGTTTGCGTAGCAAACCCTCTCTCAAAGCCTGTTTCAAATTATCCCGAACTCGCGTTAACCTAAATTAAAAATTGAATTCACTAAAGATTTTTAAAAGCACAAAATGGCTTAGCCATTTTGTGCTTTTGTCTTAAGCGCTGGTAAGAAATAAAATTACATCGCCTTCTTGAACAACATATTCCTTGCCTTCACTGCGTAGTAGTCCCTTGGCTCGCGCAGCACTCATTGATCCTGATTCCACAAGATCTCTAAAAGCGACGGTTTCGGCACGGATAAAGGCTTTCTCGAAGTCAGAATGAATTACACCTGCGGCTTGAGGAGCTTTCATGCCTGCATGAATTGTCCAAGCTCGAGCTTCTTTGGGGCCAACGGTGAAATAGGTGCGTAAACCTAATAGATGGTAGGTGGCTCGGATTAAAGATTTTAAACCACCTTCTTGAACTCCAAGCGATTCTAGAAAATCTTGACGCTCTTCTTCAGGTAGTTCTAGCAATTCGGCTTCCACTTGGGCGGAGACAATGGTTACTTCTGCATTTTCGGCGCTAGCGATCGCTCTCACCTGATCGACAAAAGTATTACCTGTTGCAAGATCATCTTCAGATACATTGGCAGCATAAATGGTCGGCTTGAGCGTTAACAACTGCAAAACTGAAATCGCATTTTTTTCTTCATCAGTAAGATTAGCTAAACGCGCAGGTTTACCTGCATCAAGGACTTCGCGAACCTTTTCTAAAGCTACCATTTCGACTTTGGCTTCCGAGTCATTGCTGCGGACTCCTTTACGAGTGCGCTCAATGCGTCGCTCAACTTGGGCTAAATCAGACAATGCAAGTTCGAGGGTGATGATCTCGATATCACGGGCGGGATCGATTGATGCTTCCACATGGATGATGTCATCATTTTCAAAACATCGCACCACGTGGACAATCGCATCACAAACTCGAATATTTCCTAAAAACTGATTGCCTAAACCTTCACCCTTACTAGCACCTCTGACCAGTCCTGCAATATCAACGAATTCAACTCTGGTGGGGATGATTTGCGCGGACTTACCAACATCGGCGAGAATTTTGAGGCGATCATCAGGGACAGCCACCGAGCCAACGTTGGGCTCGATTGTGCAAAAGGGGAAATTAGCTGCTTCAGCTTTGGCGTTGGCAACTAGGGCATTAAATAAAGTAGACTTGCCCACATTGGGTAGTCCGACAATCCCAGCTTTGAGCATGGCTATCTAAACGAAAACTTTTTGATATTGTGCTTATAGATTTTGTCATAAAAGTCTCACTACATGAGACTTTTCGCAAAACAAACAGTAATTCTCAATTTTTTGTAGCGCGGCTTCGCCACATTACAAAAACTTCTAAAGCCCAATTTTGAGCGTCCAGTGTTCGGAGTTTTATTAGGGTTATTGGTGGTGGATGGATTTCCTGAGTTGATTAACGCGAGTTCGGGATAATTTGAAACGGGCTAAGAGAGAGGGTTTGCATAGCAGACCCTCTCTCTTATAGCGGTTTTCATTTTGCCTACGGCAAAATGAAAACTCAAAACTCTTAATGGGACTGATTTTTTGTTTTCAAATGAGTGTGTACTCATTTGAAAACCGCTATAGCCCCAAAATAAAAGCCTCGCTAAGCAAGGCTTTTATTTTGGGGCTTTTAAAATTTGCCAGCTTAACTCGAACTGACGTTGATATGAATGTCTTGGCGATCGCAAATATAAAATAACCGTAGCAAAATCTTGCCATTTTTTTGTTGTATAGCTAAACCAAGAAAACAAAGGCGCAGGAGAAAGTATTTTCATCTACTTTTAAGTTGGAATTGGGTAATATAAACACAGCAATGCTAGTTAGCAAGGCTCCCATTAGCAAAATATGTCTGCGATCGCCCAATTACCTCCCAAAAAACTACGCTGGCAGAGAATCAAAAGCTCCGCGCTTGCCCGCCAAAGGGAAGTATTTTTAGCCTCCTTTACATTCCTGTTTTTTTTGTGGTGGGATAAATTTTGGCAAATTGACACATCGCGTACCCGCAGCAAACGCGCCGAATGGCTAGTACGTAACATGCTGGAACTAGGACCAACCTTTATTAAAATTGGTCAGTCCCTATCCACACGTGTGGATATATTGCCTCCCGAATACATTAGTAACCTGTCGCAGCTACAGGACAAAGTGCCTGCCTTTAGTGCCAAGGAAGCTAGAGAGATTATTGAACTTGAACTTGGCAAGTCTTTATATACGATCTATCGCGATTTTGATGAAGTGCCCCTAGCTGCGGCAAGCCTAGGTCAAGTACATCGGGCAACACTACATACTGGGGAAGATGTGGTGGTCAAAGTCCAACGCCCAGGGTTAAAAAAACTATTCGATCTGGATTTACTTGCTGTTGGTAAGTTACTGAAGGTGTTTCGGCGCTATTTACCTTGGTCACGCAAATATAATTTAGAGGGGATTTATGATGAGTTCTTTACAATTCTGTATCAAGAAATAGACTATGAGATTGAGGGGAACAATGCTGATCGCTTTCGCAAAAACTTTGAAGGCTATCCAAGGATTGTGATCCCTAAAGTTTATTGGGAATATTCGACCTCGATGGTTTTGACTTTGGAATATGTTCCTGGAATTAAAGTGGATGATCGTCAAGCGCTCGAAGCATGTGGTCTAAATCCTAAGGAAATTAATCAGTTGGGGATCTGTTGCTATCTCAAGCAATTACTCCAAGATGGCTTTTTTCACGCCGATCCTCACCCTGGTAATTTAGCTGTTAGCCCCAGTGGTAGTTTGATTTTCTATGACTATGGGATGATGGCGGAAGTCAAGACTATGGCAAAGGATCAGATGGTCAGGACTTTTTTTGCTGTATTACGAAAGGATACTAATGAAGTGGTGGATACCCTGATGAGTATGGGGTTCATTGAGCCGATCGCTGATATGAGTCCTGTGAAGCGGATGCTAAAGTTCATTTTAGATCGGTTTACGGAAAGACCTGTCAATATTTACGAATTTGAGCAAATCAAAAGTGAAGTGGTTGCCATCTTTGAGAAGCAACCGTTTCGTTTACCACCACAGATGACCTATCTGCTCAAATCCCTAACAACATTGGATGGTATCGCCAGAATTCTCGATCCAGAATATAATTTTTCGACGGCGGCTCAGCCCTTTGTTAAAAGTATTGTGCTGACTAGAGGGCGGGGCAATACTTTAGGAGCCTTAGCTCAACAAGCCAAGGATTTTCTGGTTTATCAGTTGAATAAACCGAGTCGGATGGAAATCCTGCTAGAGCGTTTGGAAGAAAGAATTGAACGTGGCGAACTAATGATTCAAGTCAAGTCTTCGGAAAGCGATCGCACACTTAAACGGATTAACATTGCAGTTAAAGCTCTAATTTATGCTTGTTTAACTGGTTTTTTATTGCTAGCTGGAGCCGTACTTCTAGTTGGAACAAATGGTACTTATACGAGTTGGGCGATCGCCACTTTTGCTGGTGCAGGTTTCACGAGCCTATCACTGATTCGCGCCCTAATTCAACTTTCAATTCGAGAAAAGATTGATAGTCTTGCCGAGCAATAGTTTCGCTCCAAAACCCATGAAAGCAATGCTTTCATGGGTTTTGGGTTTCAAATCAGGACTTTGTGCTGTAATTGAGATATGATGAATAGCCTATGACCATTGAACCTGAAGAGTTATTAGATCTAGCGCACAAATTGGGCTGTGAAGCGGCAGAAGTCTATGCCTCTCGCTCCATTTCCCGTCCCGTATTTTTTGAGGCTAATCGGCTCAAACAACTGGAAATCATTGACTCAGAGGGGTTAGGACTAAGAATCTGGAAGAATCGGCGCGTGGGTTTAGTCACTGCTTATGGTGAGGTAGAACCTAAGGACTTGGTGGAACAGGCGATCGCACTCAGTGCCTTAAATGAACCCGAAGAAATTTTGTTGCGTGACTCCACAATTGCTGACTATCTGCCAATCTATGGTCAAAAAGTTGGCGTTGAGCAAATGATCGATTGGGGAAAGATAGCGATCGCTGAAGTTCTAACCTATTACCCTGAAGCAATTTGTGGTGCGGATTGGGAATGTAGCGAAGAGTCGGTACGGATTATCAACAGCCAAGGGCTGGACTGTGGCTATAGGGATATCACCGTAGATGGCTCACTGAATGTAGAATTGACGCGCGGTGATGACTTTCTCAATGTTTGGTATGCTCAATCGGAACGTGGCAACTTAAATCCTCAGGTGATCGTCCAAAAAGTACGGCAATCCCTTGACTGGGCTAAGAAAAATGCGAAAGCGCTATCGGGTAAATTTCCTGTGATTTTTACAGGTAAGGCGGCAGATTTATTATGGGGCGTAGTGGTGATCGCCATGAGTGGCAGACAAGTTCAACAAAAAGCTACACCTTGGCTCGAAAAGGTGGGGCAACCAGTAATTTCTCCTATTTTCAGCATCAGTCAACATCCAAATTTTGGCGTTTATAGCGCTCCCTTTGATGATGAAGGTACCCCCACTCAAGAAATAACTTGGATTAATCGGGGTATTTTGCAAGGATTCTATGGCGATCTGCGGACTTGTAAAGAGTTAGGTATTGCGTCAACGGGTAACGGGTTTCGTGGTGATTTAGGCAATTATCCTAGTCCAGGCTTATTCAATTTGGCGATCTCTGCTAGTGAAACTATACAGGGCGATGTTTTAGAACTTGCTGCTACCTTAAAAGACGGGTTAATCGTCGATCAAGTTCTCGGTGATGATACAGATTTATCAGGAGATTTCTCGATCAATGTGGATTTAGGATATCGCGTCAAAAATGGCAAGATCATTGGGCGAGTTAAGGACACCATGCTGTCAGGAAATGTCTACACCGTTCTCAATCAGGTGACGGCAGTAGCTAGCGATCGCGATTGGTATGGTTCTCTCTATGCTCCCGCGATGCTCGTCGAGGGTATATCTATCACAAGCCGTGATTCCTAACTAACGTGAGTTAGATAGGACTATTTGCACGGTTCAAAGCTTCTCGTCAAGTAGCAGAGAATGGGAAAAATTGCTTTGCAATTTTTCCCATTCTCTGCCTTCGTTGAACTGACTGAAGTTTAGACTAAAAAAGAAAAAAGCAGAGCAAAAGAGATACAAACTGCCTAAAGTAGATGAAAAGTAAAGAGATATCTACAGCCATGATTATTGATAAACTACAGGACTTTCGTCAACAGGCATATAGATTTTTAGGAAACGGACAGGATGCAATATTTGACCTGATGGATGCAGTATTAACCAGTCCAAGTGTGAAAATCATTTGTGGAATGATCATTGTCAGCAGTGTATCGGCGGAAATGGTCAAGCTTGCATGAATCACTAAAAGACAGTTGTCCCAACCGAGAAAAACTCAGACGGTTATGTGTGGAACAAATACCCAAAGACATCCGCCCCTTACTAGCAGGAGCCCATACAGGATGAGGAAGTAAGTATAAATCGATGTATTTCAGAGATCGTATAAAATGGGAAGACTGAATTAGATTTTTTCATGACACGAATTTGTATTCTTGGTGGTGGTTTTGGCGGTTTGTATACTGCGCTTAATTTAGCACGGCTACCTTGGGCAGTCATGCCTGAAATTATCCTGATTGACAAAAGTGATCGCTTCTTATTTACACCATTTCTCTACGAGTTAGTCACAGACGAAATGCAAGAATGGGAAATTGCACCAACATTTATGGAATTAATCGCTGATACAGGGATTCAGTTTATTCAAGGTCTGGTAACTAATATTAATCTTGATGCAAAGCAAGTAGAAGTTAATATTGGTCAGCCGAGTATCTTGACCTATGATCGTCTAGTTTTAGCTCTCGGTGGCGAAACGCCGATGCATTATGTTGCAGGAGCTTCAGAATATGCTATACCCTTTCGGAGTCTCACTGATTTTTATCGACTTAATAGCAAACTGGAATTGTTAGAAGTCTCCAATCGTGACAAGATTCGCGTATGTATCGCAGGTGCTGGTAGTAGTGGAGTTGAGCTTGCTTGCAAAATTGCTGATCGCCTTCAAGAGCGTGGTCGAGTCCGCCTTGTTGATCGCCATAACAAAATTTTAATTAACTCCACAGAGGCAAATCGTGTGATCGCTGAGCTTGCCCTATCCCAGCGTGGAGTCTGGACAGATCTAAATACAAGTGTTTCCCAAGTAACCGAAGACGAAGTAACTCTCGACTATGCCGATGGCAGTGATACCTTACCCGTTGACATCGTGCTTTGGACAGTGGGAAGTAGTTTTTCAAGAGTAATTCAAAATTTACCAGTTAGTCACAATCGTCAAGGCGCTATCACTACTGAGCCAACTTTACAGGTAAGGGGATACAACGATGTTTTTGTGATCGGTGATCTAGCAGGTATAGAGGCAAATGGTGAGCCTTTACCCGCTACGGCACAGGTTGCTTTCCAGCAGTCACAATATTGTGCATGGAATATCTGGGCAAGCCTCAACCAAAAATCCCTCGTCAACTTTAACTATATTCCCCTCGGTGAATTTATCAGTTTAGGTATTGATGGAGCTACTGCTTCTATTTTCGGTAAATTTAGCATTGATGGATTTCCCGCCAGCGCCATACGAAGATTAGCCTATTTACTGAGAATGCCTACCCTCCAACATCAATGGAAGATTGGCTCTCATTGGTTCACTAAACCCTTAATTGAAATTTTTAGAAAATCCGTCTAAGATATCTCTTTCTTTAAGATTTAGAGGTAGAAGCATCTTTTTCAAAGGTTGGTGCATTAGCAACATCAGTTAAGCTAGTTGCTGACTTAGCGATCCCTGCATCTAAATTGATCTCTAAAATTCCGCAAGATTATTCTTATCCAATTTAATATTTAGCGATCGCTTCTCAAAAAAATTTTGGACTGCTATATGATGAGACTCTATTAAAAATTACTGTTCAAAGCGTCTCAAGAAATTGCTAGAGTGCAATGATAGAGAAAATCTGTTAGTTAACTAAATTTAATTTGGTCTGATACATAAAAATTATGGATAGTACATTAGCGATCACATATCTTGGCGCGTTAGTCCTGCTCTTAGCAGGGGTTAGCTGGTTAGTTATCCGCCAGATTTTAAAAGCTCGTAGTTTAGAAAATGTGATTTCTGAATTGCAACCTAAGCTTCAAAAGGAAAAGGGGACTCCTGAAGACTATTACCAACTCGGTAGCGTCTATTTACGCAAAAAGCTCTATGCTCAAGCTATTGCTTTGTTTAATAAGGCAATCAAAGAAGGCGGTGAAAATCTCCCTGAAGTATACAATGCTCTAGGATTTGCCTATTTTTCTCAAGATCAGTACGATCTAGCAATCAAAAACTACAAAGAGGCGATCTCTTTACAGGCTGGCTATGTCACTGCAATCAATAATCTTGGTTATGCCTATGAAAAGAAAAAGTTGTTACCACAAGCGATCGAAATGTATGAGCAGGTGCTTGTTTTAGACGAAAAAAATGAAACAGCTAAGCGTCGTCTGACTTCTTTGCGTAAACAATTTGTACCTACTGCATCCTAAAAAACTAGGTGGTACTAAATTGGTAGGGATGGGCGGCGCGAAGCGCCGCCCATCCCTACCACAATAAATACTTTCCTTTTTAGGACTATCAAAAATTAAAGGCGGCGCTAATATCTACCTCTAATTTTTTAGGATAGTTAAAAACTTTGCATTACAAGACTTTTTGTTTATATTTTGGACTCGATCAGTCCGCCTCCGAGCAGCAGGTCATTTCGATAAAACACAGCCGCTTGTCCAGGGGTAATACTAAATTGAGGTTCATCAAAGACGATGCGGGCTTGATCGCCTGATAGCGGAATTACTGTAGCACTCGCAGGAACGGTACGATAACGAACTTGCACCTCTGCATGAAAGGGGACATCAGTGGGAGCCATCGATACCCAATTCAATTGATTGATCGTGCATTCATTATCATGGGCTTCTGAGCGATCACCCACAATCACTTCATTTTTAATCGGGTCGAGAGCAATCACGTAGAGAGGATTAGCGGCAGCAACACCTAAACCTTTGCGTTGACCTATGGTGTAGTGGTATGTGCCATCATGCTCACCTAATACATTGCCATTGGTATCAACAATTTTGCCTTGGATAGGTGTGAGATACTTATCCAGAAAAGCTTTCATAGAGCCATTAGCTTCCACAAGGCAGAGATCCATACTTTCGGGCTTTTGGGCAGTGGCTAAGCCAAATTCGGCGGCGATTTTGCGCGTTTCTACTTTTGTGGTATCACCTAGCGGAAAAACACAGCAGCTTAATTCTTCCTGTCCGACCTCATAGAGAAAATAGGACTGATCCTTAGTATCATCATCAGCCCGACGCAACTCATAGCGACCTGATTCAGCATTGAAATTGATCTTGGCATAATGTCCAGTAGCAATTTTATTGATGCCTAATTTTTCACGCGCATAGTTCATTATGGGAGTAAATTTTACAGCTTTGTTGCAGCGCGAACAGGGCAGAGGGGTGTAGCCTGCCGCATAGCCGGTAACGAGATAATTGATGATATTTTCTTCAAAGACATCACGGCTATCGACAATTTCGTGATGAATGCCTAGTTCTTCACATAGACGCGCTGCATCGACCATTCCTTCAGAACAGCATTGCCCTTTGCCACGCATTAACCACAGCGTCAAGCCTGTGACATCATATCCTGCACGATGTAATATGGCGGCGGCAACAGAACTATCTACACCGCCTGATAGACCGACAACTACCTTTTCTCTAATTTGAGCTTGAGTTTGTTGGGTAATTTGCTCTGTGGCTGAGGTTATGTTTGACATTTGCTGCGATCGAACCATTCAACCTCAATTGTAATACTAAGAACTTAGTACAGGACAAAAAGTTGCAAAAGTAGGAAAGTATCGCCTTGATGGTAGTCAAAGTGATCTAAATACCCGAACCGTGGGTAATCAGCATCGACTGCATAGACTGGAAATTTGGAAAGACAATATTTAATGTGCTGACCTTGGCAGTAGTGCATCACGGTATCGCCTTTCCCTTAGTCTGGATAATGCTCGACAAAAAAGGTAACTCGAACACCCGTGAACGTTGTGCATTGCGGAATCGATTTCTGGAAATATTTGCAGACCGTCAAATTGGCTTCATGAACTAGTTACCGTGACTAATGACACTTATATTAATGCTTATTAATGCTCAATCCGTATGTGACTTACTTTATAAACTTGTGGCTCTGGGTCTGAATATCCTCATTACTCCGATCTTGGATAATGCTCGTTACTAAAAGTTTGCTTTAGTTTTTGAGTTATCCAAGTCTTTAAACATCGAGCTTCTCTATTTGACTACTTATTCTCCAAACTTAAACTTGATTGAGCGTCTTTGGGAATTTGTGA
This sequence comes from Pseudanabaena sp. M53BS1SP1A06MG, assembly GCA_020404105.1. Classification (GTDB taxonomy): domain Bacteria; phylum Cyanobacteriota; class Cyanobacteriia; order Pseudanabaenales; family Pseudanabaenaceae; genus Pseudanabaena; species Pseudanabaena mucicola_A. Next base: position 33,213 of record JADBWH010000113.1, read on the forward strand.
AAAAGCAATGTCTCTACTCAGTTTATTATCCTGATTTTGATTCTTTCAAATTTGCTATTGCTTCTTGTCTTGAGAATTCTTACACTACTCATAAAGCATCTTTGGGTTCTTTATTAACCTTGCGCTTTCAGTCTCTTTAAAACGTTAAGTCTAATTCCTATTGTATAGCACGGTACTTCAAAAAACGAATACACATCAATCCCACTTAAATACCAAAGCTAAAAATGGCTACTCCACTTTTAGCTTTGGTATTTAACCATTGCTATCTTTGTTTTAACATTACAAAGATGCTGACACGCTTTCGTACTTTGATCTTTCGTGGTTTGTTCTTAAACTTTCCAATACCACTAGAAACCTAGGGAGAATGGAAGGGGATAGACAGGATTATTCAATTGTGCGAGTTAGTAGTACAGGCACTGAGGCATTGACTCGCACATAATCTGATACGGAACTACCCAACAATCGATCAAGGTCAGGTAAACTGCGGGCGATTGAAGGACGGCGATCAGGAGAACCAACTAATAAGAGACTCGCATTTGCCTCATCAGCAAGTCTACAAATCTCTTTACCGACGTTACCAGAACCGACAAAAGATCGGGTAGGAATATTTAAACGCTTGAGTTTTGCAGTAGTTTCTAATAGAACTGGGTCAGTGTTAATCGTATTATCATCCTTGCGCTTGACAACTCGTGCTAATAGAATTTCCACATCTTTCGCACCACTAACTAGTTTAATAGCAAGATCAAGGCTGTAGTTAGAAGCAGCTGAGCCATCAACGGAAACCATAATGCTACGGATGGTTTTAATATATACATCATCCTTAATGAGCAGCATTGGGACATCAGACAATTGGAAAACATATTGGCTGACGGAGTTAGCCAATATTGCCTGTAAACGTCCCATGCCCCGCGATCCCATGATCAGCAGATTAGCTTTGAGCTCTTCGGCAACTTTACAAACAACATCCTTGGGTTCACCATCTTTGAGAATGGAGATAGTGCTATTACCCAAAGACAGACGCAAGCTTTTAATTTCTCTTTCAATAATTTTTTGCCCTGCAAGACGATATTCAGTAATACCCTCGGAGTTAGTAGCGTTAGGAATAACGTGCAGTACATTAATTTGCGAACTTTGAATACTAGGTAAGGCTAGTAGCATATTCAGCATTTCGCGCGATCTCCCTGAACCATCAACAGCCAATAAAATTTGTTGAAACATAGTTGTCGAACCTTAGTTATTTGTTATCTGATTACAAGCAGCGTTAGCGTTACTCGTCATCTATAAAAATTTGATATATCTTGAGTAAAGCTCAATTACAGGGCGATCGCTGCAAAACGTTGAGATTCTTAAAAATTATTTGGTGCTATGACTACCCGATCCTAGTAAGGGGTTTAAGTTTTCATTTTACCTACGGCAAAATGAAAACTGCAATAGTGCATGCCTCTTAACTAAGAACCCATTTAAATGAAGTTCTAGGTTGGGCAGTAATTCTGAAATGGATTCTTAACTAAATATAACTATAGGACTTACGCAAACCAAACGAATTTATTACGCATTGGGTAAATGTGGTGCGGGCTTCGCTTGCACCACATCTACCCAATGCGTAATTCCTAAACTAGCTAAACATAACAGAGGCAAACTCTTGCTTTTGTTCATTATTTTGTTCATTATTTTGTTCGGGAACTTGAATATGAATAGATTCAGAATTAGTGGCAACGTGCTGTTTTTGGAGATCTAGCACCGCTTTGATCAAACCTTGGAATAGTGGATGGGGATTACTTGGACGAGATTGGAATTCTGGATGGAACTGGGTAGCGATAAAGTAGGGATGACTAGGTAGCTCGATCGCCTCAACTAATCGTCCATCGGGCGAAGTGCCACTAATTACATAGCCTGACTCAAGGAACAGCGATCGATAGGCATTATTAAACTCATAACGATGACGATGGCGCTCGTAAATGACTGACTCGTTATAAAGTCTATGCACAAGGCTATTAGGAGCAAGACGACAGGCATATAGCCCTAAACGCATTGTGCCACCGAGGTTAACCACATCTTGCTGCTCTGGCAATAGGTGAATAACGGGATTTTTGGATTCTGGAGCAAACTCAGAGCTATTGGCATCACTGAGATTACCAATATTTCTCGCCCAGTCAATCACCGCACATTGCATTCCTAAACAGAGCCCTAAAAATGGAATCTGGTGATCACGCGCATATTGCACCGCCGCAACTTTGCCATCAACACCACGATGTCCAAAGCCGCCTGGAACTACGATTGCATGGACATCTTTGAGGAATTTCTCTGCACCATAGGTTTCGATATCTTCAGAGTTCACCCAGCGTAAATTGACGTTGCTATTCAAAGCGATTGCACCATGTTTGAGGGCTTCGATCACTGAGAGATAGGCGTCGGTCAATCGGACGTATTTACCAACAATCGCTACTTCTAATTGATGCTCAGAACGATATAGACGCTCGACAAGGGTCTGCCAACTGCGAAGGTCAGGTTGACGTTGTTGCATTCCTAACAAACGCAAGACTTGCTCAGCTAATCCTTCACGCTCCATTGCTAGAGGCACTTCATAAATACTTTTGACATCCTGCCCTGTCATTACACACTCAGGTAGAACGTTGCAAAATTCAGAAATTTTGTCTTTGATGTTTTGTGGTAATGGGCGATCGCTACGACAAACTAAAATATCGGGCTGAATACCAACGGATTGCAATTCTTTTACAGAATGTTGGGTGGGCTTGGTTTTCATCTCTCCAGCAGAGGCAATCCAAGGCATCAGAGTCACATGCATATAAACTACATTTTGGCGACCTACATCCTTACGAAATTGGCGAATAGCTTCGATAAATGGTAAGGACTCGATATCACCAACCGTACCACCAATTTCGACAATGACGAGATCTGGATTGCTATTATTGGCAACACGATGAATGCGCTCTTTTATTTCGTTGGTGATGTGAGGAATCACCTGCACCGTACCACCTTGGTAATCACCCCGTCGTTCTTTATTGATTACTCCTTGATAGATTGCACCTGTGGTAACATTACTTAGCTTAGACATCGATGTATCGGTAAAGCGCTCGTAATGTCCCAAGTCAAGGTCTGTCTCCGCACCATCTTCGGTGACAAACACCTCTCCATGCTGAAAAGGACTCATTGTACCAGGGTCAACGTTGATATAAGGATCAAGCTTAAGAATAGCAATGGAATAATCCCTTGATTTCAGCAATCGCCCTAAACTTGCGGCAACGATGCCCTTCCCAATACTGGAGACAACTCCGCCAGTCACAAAGATATACTTAGCCATAAAATTTCGTTATTAGGGTGTATTAGCCTAATCATTTCGTAGACAATACTTAACAAAGTGATTATATAGCAGGGCTAGCAACCACTGTTTATCTAGGGAACATGTCATTTTTACGAAAAGTAGAAGAACTTAAGAAAAATACTGATTATATTGGACTTTATCTGGCAAGGTAATAATAGTCTAATACTCAGTGCAAGTTATAAATACGCAATGTGCAACTAAATCAAAAAGCTCTCACCCCAACTCCTCTCCTAATCGGAGAGAGTATGGTGATTTCATTTTCGGAAAGGTAAGCAGGAAGGGATGAGCAGAAAAATTAGAGAGAAGAAAAGTCAGTAAGAATAGGATCAAGAGAGTAGGACTTACGCAACCCGAAGGAAGGGATTGATGTTGTTTGATGGGAGACAAAAAACGCAAAGCTGACTCAACAGTACTATTCCAGAGCAAATGTTCCACCCATTTTTGCATTGATGGTAACATTTGCACCTTATGCAGATTTTCTACTAAATGAAACCAATCTAAAACTTCACGCCTAATTGATACAAGACTGCCACCA
>JADBWH010000114.1 GCA_020404105.1 Pseudanabaena sp. M53BS1SP1A06MG
GACCTAAGCCGCTACCTTGTTTTTGATGGTTACCTTGGCGAAATCTTTGGAACAAGAATGGTTGCTCATCAATTGGAATACCCGCACCAGTATCTGTGATTGCAATAATTGCTTCAGATTGATGCGCCTCGTTTTGAGCTAACTTTAGGCTAACATGAACTTTTCCTTCTTCGGTAAATTTCAGGGCATTACCAATTAAATTGTTAAATACTCGTAATAACTCTAAACGATCGCCTTTGACCGTAGCTGTTTGTTCTAGATCGGCGGTCAGGGCTAGATTTTTAGAAATAGCGATCGGCTTGAGTTCCTCCACAACTTGTTCGAGCAGTTCTTGCACATTTAAGGGCTGTAAATTGATAGTTTTGCTGCCTGATTCATAGCGATAGACATCAAGGAGCTTATTCACCATTTCTAGTAAATTGCGATTGCTGCGTCCCATGATAGTCAATGCTTCCCCAATTTGCGGCGAAATTTCACCTAATACGCCATCTTGTAATAGTCCCAACATCCGATCTGCCGCCACAAGTGGAGTCCGCAAATCATGGGTTAAACGTGATACAAAATCCTGCCGTTGGCGATCAATTCGATCGCGTTCCGCAATACTATGTTTTAACCTTAATAGCGATCGCACCCTTGCCAAGAGCTCATCTGCCTCAATTGGTTTCCGAATAAATTCATCTGCACCAAGATCTAGTCCTTTAACGGCATTAGCGCGATCATAGGCTGTAATCAATAAAATGGGAATGAATGGCAAATCCTTGATCGCTCTGATGCGGCGTGTTACCTCATAGCCATCCATGAGGGGCATCATCACATCTAGCAATACCAAATCAATTGGATCAGATTCAATAATTTTTAATGCCTCATAACCATTAGATGCTGCGATAATCTCGTATCCCTCTTCTTCGAGAATTGTGCGGACAAGAAATAAATTGTCAGGCACATCATCAACAATTAGTAAACGGTCAGGAGATTTCATTCAAACGCTCAGGCAAAACAGGATGGCTATATGACATACATACAATGTTGTCACGAAATTGCGATCTATGCAGTCATCCTGATGATAGAAATTAGCGAATTTATAAACAATAGGCTTAAGCACATTGTTGTTTTTTGGAAAGACTATAATAATGACTTACGGATTAAGCAAGCTGTTAATTAAATATGCATCATCGTTTTCTTCTCTCCCTAAGTACTTGCTTCCTAATTATTGCTGGAACTTCTACGGTACATTCTCAAGAGAATCCATCTACAAAACAGGAAAAAAATGAATATCCTCAAGAGGTAATGAAAACCTTTATGAAGGGTTGTGGATTTACGAATAGTAAGGAATTCTGCACTTGTAGTTTAGATAAATTGCGCTCGCAATATACCTTTGCCGAATTTCTCAAAATTGACACTGCGGCGAGGGAAACTAAGCAAGTTCCCAAAGAAGTAATCAATATTTTCCAGTCCTGTCGTCCTAAAAAAGATTAAAGAAAGTGGCGCAGAGTACCACTTTCTTAAGGTAAGGCAGAAGAAAGTGGTGCTCTGCGCCACTTTCTTCTAGATAATTGTAAAGAGAATAATATGGCAAGTACAGAAGTTGTAGTAATCGGTGGTGGAGCAGCAGGCTTTTTTGGCGCAATCCATGCAGCGCAAGCTGCCCATACTCACGTTACACTCTTGGAGGCAGGACGACAACCTCTCGCAAAAGTCAGAGTTTCAGGGGGCGGACGCTGTAATGTGACCCATCATTGTTTTGAGCCTTCACAATTAGTCCAGAATTATCCTAGAGGTGGTAAAGCTTTACGTGGAGCCTTTTCTAAATTTCAGCCCATAAATGTCGTGCGTTGGTTTAATCAAGAAGGAGTGAAGCTAAAAACGGAAGCCGACGGCAGAATGTTTCCCATTACCGATGATTCGGAAACGATTGTGGAAGCCTTGATGTTTGCCGCAAAAAAGACGGGGGTTAATCTTCGTACCAATGTTTTAGTCCAGAAGATCGAATATTTGAGTGATCGCAAATTTGTTGTGATCCTTAAAAATGGTGAGCATATCATCTGCGATCGCCTATTACTTGCTACAGGTAGCAGTCCATCGGGCTATGCGATCGCGCGATCGCTAGGTCATGACCTTGAGCCACCTGTTCCTTCCCTATTCACCTTTAATATCAAAGATTCTAAACTGCATGAACTTGCAGGAGTCAGCGTCAATCCTGCTACAGTTAAATTAATTAGTGCCGCTAGTACTGATAAGAAAAAATCGAGCCGCAACCCCTTAGAGCAATCAGGGGCTTTATTAATCACCCATTGGGGGCTGAGTGGTCCCGCAGTCCTGAAGCTATCAGCATGGGCGGCACGAGAACTCCATGAATGTAACTATCAAACAAAATTAGCCGTCAATTGGATTCCATCTTTAAAAGTAGAAGCAATTAAACAAATTCTCCTAACAGCAAAAGCAGAGCAACCCAAAAAATTTATTTCTAACTACTGTCCCTTAGAGATTTCTCTGCGACTCTGGGAGTATTTGTTGAATAAAGCAGAAGTAGAACTAGAAAAACGTTGGGCTGATATTGCTAATAAATCCATTCAACAAATTGTGAATGTGTTAAATGCAAGTGAATATGCGATCGCAGGGAAAGGTATATTTAAAGAAGAATTTGTTACCTGTGGCGGTATTCGTTTGCAAGATGTGAATTTTCAGACGATGGAAAGCAAGATTTGCCCCGGTTTATTTTTTGCAGGGGAAATTTTGGATATTGATGGCGTAACAGGTGGTTTTAATTTCCAAAATGCATGGACTACAGCTTGGATTGCAGCACAGGGTATAAATGCTGAGACAAATAAGCAGCTAGACATAAGTAAACTAAAAACCGAGAGTTTTGTTCCGCCCGCGTAGCGGGCGGAACAAAACTCTCAGTTTGGGTTTTAATTAAGTTGAGCTACTTAATCCCTATGGAAGTAACCTCTTATCGAGGTCTACCAAGGGTAGTAATGTAGATAACTGCTTCCTCACTAGGAATTCCTAGTACCTCATTAACAAGATCGTCGAAGAATCCAGCAATACCACTTACGCCAACGCCCAAACTGATCGCTGCCAAATTAATTCTCTGTCCGAGATGCCCTGCGTCCATATGTAAATAGCGATATGCGCGATCGCCATATTTAGCTACAGCTTTTTTGAGATCGGCAGTATGAAAAATCACGACTCCCGCATCACGACCAAGTTCTTGACCAAGACAAAGATAGTGCAACTCATCACGAAAATTCTTAAAGCGGATTTGGCGTAGCTCTTGAGATTTAGGCGCGTAGTAATAGCAACCTTCTTCTAAGCCAACTACACCTGTGACAGCGACAAAGGTTTCAATCAGGCTCAGATCGAAATAATCAGGACTACCATCAATACCTTGATCGCTATAGTGTTGAGGCTGGTAGGTAAAATCAAGGATTGCTTTAAGTTCAGCTAGCTCTAATTTCGTACCACTATATTCGCGAGTTGAGCGTCGTTGCAAAATTGTATTTTCTAGAAGTTCTAGATCATCACCCCAATGAATACTCTCGGTGACAGTACTAACTTTGGTACAGAAAGAGAAATTATATTTATCTAAATCTCGGACAGTTGGGCGATCACCAGCATCAGAAATAGTAGTTTCTAGTCCCTTTGTTAGTTCTGCAAACTTAGTGACATTTGGCTTTTCCTTGATTTGTGTGGCTTGATGTAAATATTCTAATAATTGACCATCTGGGAGTCTAGGGTAATTGGTAACAGTTGTTGACGGTAAAGCGGTGATGCTTCCTTTTAAGAGATTGTTTGATTGCTGAATTGGTGTGCGTGATTCTTGACCTCTACCGATACTCTCCTCATCTTGCAAATCCAGAATTGGTACGATCGCGATCGTCCCTTCTACTAATTTATCTAAAAAGAGCAACTCATTCATTGCTTCATCGGCAAAACCGCCAATCAGAGAAGCTTGATAATCCTCAATCGCACTAGCTAGATCGATATTTCCTAATAGATGCCCTGTGTCAAGAAAGATCCTCCGATAAGCACGGTCTTGATAACGCCATTCAGAACGATAAAATACCGCAGTAATAGCGATCGCTAAGCGAGTATTTTGTAAGGCAGGATGCCCAAAACAAGCCTGCTGTAAATTATTCCATACATTATTGTCTTGCCAAAAATGAATCAAGCTATGGGTGCGGACTTGATAATTGTAAATACCTGCGGATAGTAGAGGTGTACCCGCCGAAATCACATACATCTCCGCAGGGTATAACCCTCCTGCCGAAGGAGCTGCTCGTAAATAAAAGGCTTCCCCCGACACCGTCGGAACTCTTGCTGTTAAGCCGTAGCTACAAAATAGGAATCGTGACAGTCTCCGCCATCGGCTTGCCAGTAGTCCATCGCGATCGAATTGAATATCTTCGGTCAGATAGGGTTTGAGATCGTAAACTGTGCCAATTTTATAGTCTTTATAGGGAGATGGCTGGGTACTCCAATCTAAGCCCTGACTTTTACTGGCAATGGTTTCAGGTGCATATTTAGTACGTTCGTGATAGTACTCAGCGAAGGAAAGTTGGGCTGCGGGCATAGCTTTGCTAGAGTCTACATATCCTTTTGATTTGCAAACTACTGTATAATAGAAAGGTTGTCAAAAATTTTCTAAACTAAAATCAGGAAATTATCGTATTAGTACAGGGATCAGATCATGGCAGTACCCAAGAAACGCACTTCTAAATCTAAGCGCGATAGTCGCAAAGCTGTATGGAAGCGAAAAGCCGCAATCCATGCTCAAAGAGCTATTTCATTAGGTAAGTCAATCCTATCAGGCAATAATGATGGTTTTGTCTATCCTTTGGCTGAAGAAGCAGAAGAAGAGGAATAAATTTAGGGCAGGTGTTACCTGCCCTAAATTTATTTATCTAAACTTTCTTTATAAATTTTGCAGGCGATCTCCTCACTAGCCTCACTCTGACGATATTGAGTATGCAATATTGCATCTGTTCTGTTGCCCTTTTCGATCGCTTCACTAATCTCGTTCTGGCAGCAATCAATTCATTATGCTGAGCATTAATTATTGGGATGTCTATGGCACTAAATAGTTTGTAGGAGCGCCCCGCTTCCACAAACTATTTAGGATTGTTGACGCAAAAAAGCAAATTAATTAACTCCATTGGGTTGCAAATTTCCAGATTTGCCATCCCATTACTAACCCCAGTAAACAAGGAATTGTCAGGATTGTAATTGTAATTATAAATTTATGTTTATTCTTGATGAGGGACTCGCCGACAAAAGCGATCGCTGTAATTCCAATCCATGACATGATCGCTAAAACTATGAAATCAAATTTAATTTTAGCTAAAAAAATTAATCCCCCTACAATTAAAAAACCACTTAAAAAATATCCCCATTTCATTAGCTCATAGTCAGCAAATCCAGTGATTGTCGGTAATAAAGTAACTATTATAAAACTCGCGATCGCTAAAATTCTCTTTGATGGAATCGTCATTAATATTGATAGAAAATAGCCCATGTAGGCATAGCTAGCAAAAATAAGTAGCAAACATAACCATAGAAAATTACGTTTTTTGTCAGAAATTATAGTTAGATTAATCTTGAATTTGGGCAAGCCCAGCTTTGGTATTTTGAACTTTGGCAAACCAATTTTAGGAAACTTTAGTTTTCGGATTTTTTGTGATTTATCACTATCAGAAAGCTGACTATTTTTTTCTTGAGTTGGCTCTACTTCAGGTTGTTGATTTTCTGAATTCTTAGGCTGATCAGTCATAGATTTAGCTATTTATTTGCTTGTCAACCACATCATTATGTGAATTGAATTGATGATTTTTGGGCAAATTGTCACTGTAAATATTATGAATTAAGTTTAAGATATATAACCCTATATTTAGGTATAACTTGACTTAATTTATTCATGCTTATATCTTAGTAATAGATGAATTCGGAGTGCTGAACTACCAGTTCAGTACGGGGTTTAGAGCGAATATTTTACAGTGGTAAAAACAACGTAGATATAAAGCACTTGGCTCAATAGGTGTTTCGGGGAGGTGAAAGAAAGGAAGAAATTGGTAATATTGTAGCGAAAGCCAAAAGCCGCGATCACAATGCTGAGTGTGAACTTAACCCATCTAATCGATGACGAAAAATGTTACGAAACCGTGAGACAGATGCGATGGACAACAGGAATACACTGTCCCAAATGTCAAAGCTCAGAGGTGATAAAGCGAGGAAAAGATGAAACGCAGCCAGCTCGTCAACGATACCAGTGTAAAACTTGCAATAAAAACTTTGACGATCTAACCGGGACAATATTCGCAGGACACCATCAACCACTACGGATGTGGATATTGTGTCTATACTTGATGGGATTAAACCTCTCGAATCGACAAATCGCCCAAGAACTAGATCTAGACAAGGATGTAGTGCAGGATATGACTACGCAATTGCGAGAAGGGATTGACCAAAGCAAGCCAGAAGTAAAGTTATCTGGTGCGGTCGAGTGCGATGAGGTATACGTGACGGCAGGACACAAAGGTAAACCCGAAGAAGTTAAAAAAAAGGGCGCAAGGGAAGACGTAATCGGCTCAAAGGGATTCGGGGGCGGGGGACACTCGAAAAAGAAAAGCCACCCATCTTCGGCATGATTCAGCGTGGTGGTGAGGTGGTAATTCGGATGCTAGAAAATGTGCAACAGCGCACTATTGAGCCTCTGATTAAAGCAACGATTGCTTTGGGTACTATGGTTTACACTGACGAATATGCTATCTACAATCCTTTACAAGATTGGGGCTATGCACACAAAACTGTTTGTCATGGTGCGGGAGAGTATGCAAGAGATGAAGATGGTGATGGCTTTTGTGAAGTTCATGTCAATACCATGGAAGGCTTTTGGTCGCTTTTGCGCTCTTGGTTACGTCCTCATCGTGGTATTTCTCAAGAAAAGTTACCTTTGTATTTAAGCTTCTTTGAGTTTGTTCATAATGCTAGCAGAAGGGGTAAAGCTTTGCTTAGTGCTTTGCTTCAATCTCTACTTGCATCACCTCCCCGAAACACCTATTGAGCCAAGCACTTATTTAAAGATTAGTGCCAGATTTACTATTTTATTGCCTTATTTTGCAATTAAATCACTCCAAATAATTGCCAATTCAATATGCCTAAAAAAATAAAGTGGTGTTAGGTTCTACGATGTCTTTGCAACTCAATCAGTACAAATCAAGTTTGTTTTGGCTTGGTACAGTGATCGCGTCTTCTACGCTCATCGGAGGAATCGCTCAAGCTGACACGCCAGCCACAACAAGCCGTACTAATAATTCTAATAATACTAGTCTGATTCAGGCGATCGCTAACGATCCAATTGTTACACCGCCTATAGACAAAACTAGTCCGACAAACAGTACCTCTGTCGAATCGACATTCTTTCAAAGAATGGAGCAAGATAAGATCAGTGGTATTGACGCAAACGAAACAGCTCAAAATGTCTCATCGGTTTCACAGCTAAGTGACGTTCGTCCTACTGACTGGGCATTCACTGCATTGCAATCATTAGTTGAGCGCTATGGCTGTATTGCTGGTTATCCCGATCGCACCTTTCGCGGTAAACAAGCAACTAGTCGCTATGAGTTTGCAGCAGGTTTAAATGCTTGTCTAGATAAGATCAATGAGATCATCTCCGCAGGGCTTGCCGATAAAGTTAGCAAAGAAGATCTCGCTACTTTGAAAAAGCTACAAGAGGAGTTTGCTGCCGAGCTTGCGACCTTGCGCGGTCGTGTTGATGCTCTTGATGCGAAAGTTACCAAACTCGAAGCCCAACAATTTTCGACTACCACTAAGCTCTTTGGTCAGGCAATTTTTGGCTTGCAAGGCAGGTTAAGCAATAATGCCAATATTCCGAGAGTACCTGGTGCTGTGTCTGCTGACCCTGCGACAAATGTTAACTTTGGTGCTCAGGTACAACTTAGTTTACTTACACAGTTTCCCGATCGCAGCTTGTTACTAACCAGTTTGCAAGCAGGGAATATTTCCACTGATGCTCCTATTACCAGTTTTAATGCCCTCAACAATGGCTTTACTCGCCTTGCCTACGAGGGTAATAATGGTAATACATTTACCCTAACTGACCTCAATTATCGTTTTTATATCGGCGATCGCCTTGCGGTGATTGTCGGACCTAGGGGTGTAAATGCCGTTAACGTATTTCGTGGCGCAAATCGCATTGAAAGTGCAGGGAATGGACCAATTTCACTCTTTGCTCAACGCAACCCGATTATTAGCATGAATTCTGGACAAGCTGGTTTAGGCTTTGACTGGCAAATCAGCAAGGGTTTGAGCCTGCAAGGTGTTTACTCGGCAGGTAATCCAGCAAGTGCATCTGGTGATGGTGGTCTATTTGGCGGACCCACCCAGATTGGGGTACAGTTAGCAGCTACGATTTTTGAGCGTGTTGATACTGCGCTCTATTATCTCAACTCTTATACCAACAACGGTACGCTCAACAATGCTGTCGGTGACAACTTCATCGGTGTTACCTTTCCCCCTGCATCCAATTTTAATACCAATGCCTTTGGTGGTTCGCTGTCTTGGCGGGCAACCAATAAACTTAATCTTGGCGGTTGGCTTGGTTTCACCAATTCTAATATTCAGAATGCTGGCTTCTCTGGCAATGTGAATACTTTTAATTGGATGACCTATGCTAATTTGATTGACCTCTTCAAGGAAGGCGATCTATTTGGTCTCTATGTTGGACAGCCACCCAGCATCACAGCAAGTAATTTGAGTGGAAACATCAATTTCCCTAGCTTGCTAAGCGCAACTGGCGGTGTAACAGGTGCTCAACCTACTGCTACAACTCATCTGGAATTGTTCTATCGCTATCCCATTTCCAAAAACATTAGTATCACTCCTGGACTAGTGTTTGTCTTTGCTCCTGGCAATACGGCAAGTAGTGACACAATTACGATTGGCGCATTGAGAACTACATTTACGTTCTAGTAATATGCTTTACCGCTAGTGTATTTCCAAACCAATAAAGTGTTGTTACACTTTATTGATTTAAAACCTAAACCTAGTAAAGGTTTTTAAATAAAAAATGGCGTAGCCATTTTTCATTTGGTATCAGTTGATTGACCATTTCTGATATTGAGATCTTCAGCATTGTTGGCTTGCCATAAAGTATTTATTCTCAACTTTCTAGAGTATCTAAAAACCATGAAAAAACTAATTGCTATGTCTGCTTTGCTTGGTGCTGCAAGCATTGGCGTACTTTCAGTCGCTCCGAGTTATGCTCAAAATGTTGTCCCTATCATCGGTGGAACTCTTGGATTAAATATTACTCCAACTTTTTATAATAGCGCTCTTCCCACATCATTCCTAAATACTACAGTTCTAACACCTCTTGGTGCTGTCAATATTAGCGCATTTAATGGAAGTATCTCTGCTACTACCCCTAGTACTTCTGTTGGTTCATTCAATGTAACTGCATCAACAGTCACAAATACTGGTGGTGATAGTGATTTTTACAATGGGACTACAGGACCTTTTCCTTTTGGTAGTTCAACTACCCTGACTACATTTGTATTTACGGGTACTACTACCGCAGGTACTAATACCAATACGCCAACAACAATCAACGCAACATTTTCTACTACCCAATTTGTAGATCCTACACCTATACAAGTGCAAGTCCCTATTACAGGTGGTTCGATTGCACTTTTAAATGGTTCAACCTTAGCGTCTTCAAATATAAGTAAGCCAGAGTTTCAACAGGAATACCGCAATGATTTTAATTCATCATCTTTTGTGGGAGGTCGTGTTCTCGGCTTAGAAGACAAATAAGAGTGTAGCCAAAGTTCTTTTAGTGCTATAGCGGTTTTCATTTTGCCTACGGCAAAATGAAAACTCAAAACTCTTAAGGGGACTGATTTTTGTTTTCAAATGAGTAAGTAGCTCAACTTAATTAAAACCTATAACTAGAGTTTGTTCCGCCCGCGTAGCGGGCGGAACAAACTTCTCTGTTTTTAGTTTAATTATGTCTAGCTACTTACACACTCATTTGAAAACCGCTATAGTCATGAAATGGTAGAGTCCGACCTGCCATTTCATGACCACAAAGAAGGCACAAATCCAAATAGACGCTCTAGTTTTGCATCGTCTATTCGGATTTGCTACTAATTCCTGTATAGATGTTTTCATTTACCAAACCCAACCAAGGATCACTCGCAGGCGTGAGAAATAGCTGATCATAAACGCGGCGATTGAGCGCATTTAAGCTCGCTGAATCACTATTAACAAAGTCTCC
>JADBWH010000115.1 GCA_020404105.1 Pseudanabaena sp. M53BS1SP1A06MG
TCAGCCCAATTAAAGTGGCAGCAGTCAGGATTATCTCATGTACAGAATATGATTCAGAAATTTTCCCTTGATTTAGCGCCCTATATTAACAATTCAGATCAGTTAAAAATCATGTTAGATGCTGATGCTATTTCTAGCAAAGCCTATAACTGCCTTAACAAAATTTTGAATGGCAAAAATACGCTATGGGATTTGTCAATTATTATGCACTGCTCAATGATTGGGGTGATGCGATTGCTGTTACCCTTAGTCGTCAATGGGGTTGTCGCTTTTCGGGAAATACCTGATTGGGTTTCGCATGATTGGAGGAAACCGAGAAAAGCACCTGAAGTGGTACGCCGAGGATTGATTGCTTGTATTGATGATAGTCCTCAGATTGGCTTGGAAATGCAGCGTATCCTTGAGCCACTTGGGTTTGATGTACTAATTATTACTGAGCCGTTACAGAGTGTAAGCATTTTATTGCAACGGAAACCAGATTTAATATTTCTGGATTTAATTATGCCCAATACCAATGGTTATGAATTATGTACGTTTTTAAGAAAAACTACCACATTTCAAGAAATTCCTATCGTGATTTTGACTGGACGTGATGGGGTAATTGATCGAGTGCGGGCAAAAATGGCTGGTTCGTCAGATTTTCTGAGCAAACCGCCAGATCTCGCCAAAGTCTTGCAGATACTTCGCAAGTTTTTAAAAGTTGCTGAGGATATATAAACACTTATATTTTAGGTGAGGGCTTAATCCTCTGCCTGTGAGATATCCAAAATTAAAAAATTCGACCAAGTAGTAAGCAAAATACTAAATAGAGGGAAGGATTATATTAGAAGGATTATATTAAATAGAGGGAAGGATTATAGATATGAGCATAATTTTAGTAGTTGAAGATACCTTAACTCAAGCTGAGATTGTTACAGGTAGCCTTAGAAATGCTGGCTTTACTACGGTTTTAGCTACGAATGGTGATGAAGCGAGAACCAAAATTAGTCAGCAGAAACCTAGCGCTATTGTTTTAGATGTAGTTTTGCCAAAGGAGAGTGGTTTTGAGCTATGTCGAGATCTGAAGGATAAGCCTGAGACTAAGGATATTCCGATCGTGCTTTGGTCGACCAAGAGTGGCGAGATGGATAAGTTTTGGGGAATGAAACAAGGTGCTTCGGCTTACTTGACTAAGCCTCTCGATGCCGCTGAGCTTGTCCGTACGCTTAAGTTGTTAGTCAAGGATTAGGAGGGCGATCGCCATGACAAGTCAGATAGTTAATCAAAAAAGCTTAACTGAACCAAAGGGTTTAATAGAGACGCTAACAACTGAGCAATTCTTGACATTTTCCTTAGCGCAAGATCAGCAACAGGGTTTGCTACCGACCAGCCAATTATTAGAAATAGTGAAGGTCAATTTATCGCAAATAACCCCGATCGCAGGGATTGCCCCCTATGTCATGGGTGTGTATAACTGGCGTGGTGATGTGATTTGGGTAATTGATTTAGCAAGTATGTTGGGATACAAGCCCCTCTACGCTCAAGATCAAAGCAAATTTCAAGATAAGTGTCACATTATCTTCTTGCGTATCCAAGATGCGGTGATTGGGTTAGCCGTATCTCATGTGGGACAGATGATCAAATGTGATATTTCCAAAATCCAGACATCTGGACTCGCCTTTGCCAATCCTGTAATGCAGAAGGCTTGTCGAGGGTACTGGTTAAGTGGGAGTAGAGATACTTTTTTAGTATTTGATGGTGAAGCGATCGCCCAATCTGCCCAAAAAACCAACTTTTAAACCAACTTTTAAACCAACTTTTTTGCAATTACTTTTTACTTTTTACTTTTTACTTTTTACTTTTTACTTTCCCCACGGAGCCTCAAGCCATGCTGACCCAAGGTAATCAACCTAAAAATCAACCTCAACACTTCGATGATCTCGCAGCACAAAATATTAACGGTGATCTTTTGACCGAGGAGCAAGCAGATCTGGGCGATCCATTGGAAAACTTAGTTGATGATTTACCGCCGCAAGTACCGAAACCAAAAAAATGGGCTTGGCGATCGCTGAGTTTACAGACAAAATCAACAATTTTAGCGCTCTCAATTGCATTATTCCCTGTTCTTGTCGCTGGTATAGCAGGTTATTTAGTTGCAAGTAGTAGTGCAGCAAATCAGGCGAGGTTCGCCCAAACTCAGATTGCGACTTCATCGATTGATAAATTGAATCGATTTATGTTTGAGCGCTATGGAGATGCTCAGATTTTAGCGAATTTACCGTTTTTAACGGATGCTAAAGTCCGTAAAATCTATACTCCTGCCGAGCGTTCTGCTGTTTTGACGAAATATGCAGAAACTTACTTGGTCTATGACAGTATCGCTGCTTTTGATTTGCAGGGGAATGTGATCGCCCAGTCGAAAGGTGATCCATTGGGAAATCATAGTGATCGAGACTATTTTCAGGAAGTTTTAAAAACAAGAAAGACATTCATCAGTCAACCGCAATCCTCAAAATCTTTAGGTAAAGTTGTGATTCACATAGCATCTCCAATTCGAGATCTTGAAACTCAACAAATAATTGGTGTAATCCGCAGTCGGGTCATGATGAAACCCTTGGAGGATGTCGTTAGCGATGTCAATAAAGCAGGAACTTATAAGGTTATAGATAGTCAAGGGCTAGTTTTTATCTCTGAGGACACAGACAAGATTGGGACTACGGCTACAAGTTTATTTAAGGGACTTGCACCACTCCAAGAAGGTAGAACTGCTGGGGTAGTTGTTTCTAACGTCGCATCGCAAAACAAATCACAGTTAGTCGGTTATGCTCCTACAAATGATTTGCCAAATTTCCCCAACTTAAATTGGGGCTTCATCTTAGCCACCGATGAGGATGTTGCATTCCGAACGCAAAGAGAGTTGACCTTAGTATTTGCAATTGGGATGCTAATTACGGCTGGTGCGGCTGGGCTGATCGCGTCAAGTATTGCTAGTCGTGCCGTTAAGCCAATTCAAAATGCATCTCAGGTTGTAACAAAAATTGGTCTAGGTGATCTCGATGGTCGTCTAACGATTGAAAGTGATGATGAACTAGGTGTATTGGCTAGCAACATTAACATCATGGCGGATCAATTGAAATACCTCAACGAAGCGCAACAACTAGAAGCGGAAAGATTAGAAACTGCTCGAAAAGAAGCTAGGGCTGAAGCGGATGAACGGGCGGATCAACAAAAGCAAGCAAAAGAACTGTTACAACGTCGAGTCTTAGAACTATTGATAGAAGTTGATCCCGTTAGTCGTGGGGACTTAACGATTCGGGCTAACGTGACTGCCGATGAAGTCGGGACGATCGCTGACTCCTACAATGCGATTATTCGGAACTTGCGGAAACTGGTAGTTGAAGTGCAGGGAGCATCGCAGGCGGTAACCCAAACCACTGTTAATAATGAAATATCCGTGAGATTGGTGTCCACTGAAGCGATGACGCAATCCGCTTCAATTAACTCGGCACTTACGGAAATCGAAGGCATGGCGCAATCTAGTCGAGGCGTAGAAACTAAAGCGAAACAAGCAGAAAAAGGAATGCAAGTAGCGGCGACCGTACTCCAAGAAGGGGATGAAGCGATGAACCGTACAGTGTTAGGTATTTCGGAGATTCGCGAAACCGTTTCCGAAACCGCAAAAAAGGTAAAACGACTCGGTGAGACTTCCCAAAAGATTTCGCGGATTGTTAACTTGATTGCTAACTTTGCGGCTCAAACTAACTTGTTAGCATTGAACGCAGCGATCGAAGCAGCCCGTGCAGGGGAAGAAGGTCGCGGGTTTAGCGTAGTTGCTGAAGAAGTACGAGCCCTTGCGGAACAGTCGGCAGCCTCAACTGTCGAAATCGAACAGCTAGTGCAAGAGATTCAAACCCAAACCAATGAAGTTGTAGTCGCTATGGAAAGTGGTACAGAACAGGTAGTCACAGGGACAAAGCTAGTTCAAAAGGCTCGTGAAAAATTGACTCAGATTTCACTAGTCAGTCAAGAGGTAAACTCCCTAGTCCAAGAAATTGCGATCGCTGCGGATACACAGACTAAAACCTCTGATCGTATGGGTGAGACGATGCATAGTATTGCCGCGATCGCTGAAGATACTTCTAAGCAGTCCGAAAGTGTGGCGCGATCGTTCTCGGAACTATTGCAAGTTGCCAAAGATTTACAGGTGAGCGTATCGCAGTTTAAGGTGGCTTAACCCCCGTGGTAGGGGCAATTCATGAATTGCCCCTACCACGGATTGCCGTTACCATTTAAGAAAATCATTTATATATCAGCTTAAAAAATTATGTTACTGAAAGATAAACCTGAACTTCCACCTTCTGAAGATAAAACACAAATTTCAGGTCAAGTTTTGACGGATAAAACTACGCCCAAAATTTTATTGTCTAAAAAGGATTTACAGGCAACTTCGACTAAGCCAAAAATTCCTTTATGGAAATTACCATCTCAACTTTGGAATAACTTGGGGGTAAGGTGGAAATTGTCGATCTTGATGTTGCTAACTTCGGGCTTGCCAGTCTTAATCGTGATCCAAATATTAGTTCAATCATCAGAACAAGCATCACTCAAAGAGTTGCGAACTTCCGTCCAAGAAAAGGGTTCACTCTTTTTATCGGAATATGTACTCTGGACAAATGAGGAAAGTAAGCAAGAAGCGGCGGCGATCGCTAAATCTGTTGAAGGTGCAAATATCGATCTCAGTGATGTTAACGAACTCACCGCAAAGCGCTCTATCCTGCAACCATTAGTGCAAGTCAGTAGTGAAGGTATTAATCCCGAATCGATTAAGAATTTCAAATTGATTACTGACAATAATGGTCGTAGCATCGAGGGAAATGTGCTGGTTCTTAATGAAGATTTTTCTAAATTTCCGCAACTTGCTGCTAAAGACAAAGAAGAACTAGTTCCCCAATCCTACCAACAGAAGGTAGCACCGAGTAATAGTAATTTGGCAAACCTACCGATTGTCAAAAGTGCGATCGCCACAGGTAAGCCGATGTATGGGATTGAATTAGTGAAATTAGCCGATCTCCAATCCTTAGGATTAGAGAAGCAAGCCAATATTGGTATTCGCCCCCAAATAACCCAAGGTCTGAGTGAAGCCAAGCAACCAGCACCCAATGACACCTACGACACTGAACAGGGAAAATCAGGACTGGTAAGTATGGCAGTATATCCGATCAAAGTTAAAGGTCGGCTTGTAGGAACGGCAGTAGTAGGAGCCTTGCTCAATCGTAACTATGGTATTGTTGATAAATTTTCTAAGCGATACAATATACCAAATGTGACTATCTTTGCTCAAGATTGGCGAGTTAGCACCAACGTTCCCTATGTTGATCCAAGTACTAAAAGTCCTGATAGTACAAGAGCGATCGGTACTCGTGCAGCTCGTGAGGTATCAGATACAGTTCTCAAACAAGGCACAGAATATGTGGGAGAAACAAATATCACAGGTGTTGACTACTTAACTTTTTATGCACCACTCTATGACCATCGCAAATTACTCGAGCCTAATTCTAAGCCAGTGGGGATTGCCCATGTTGGTCGTCCTCTATCTGAGATTCAAGATCTATTAGCCAATTTATCTAATATTGGTTATGCAATTGGCGCTATTTCTATTGTTGGTGCAGGGGCGATCGGTATCTTGATTGCAAGTTCCTTTACTAGTCCATTGCGCCGCCTGTCTGGATTCACCCAAAAAATCGGTCAAGGTGAAATGGGAGAACGCCTAACTGATAGCGATCACCGTGATGAAATTGGCACATTATCACAAGAGTTAAACAAAATGGTCGAACAGTTAGAAGTTCTGATTACGGAAAAACAACAGGAAGCAGAACGCATCGCCGAAGCGAAACGGGAAGTTGCACAAACAGATGCCGAACTTCGCATTCAAGAACAACGTCAAGCCAAGGAAGCCTTACAAAAAAGGGCGCTAGAGCTATTGATCGAAGTTGATCCCATTAATCGTGGGGACTTGACCATTCGCGCAAAAGTGACTGATGACGAAATTGGCACGATCGCGGATTCCTACAACTCAATGATTGCGAATTTACGCAAATTGGTGGAACAGGTTCAAACTGCTTCTCTATCTGTATCACAAACAGTGACAGAAAACGAACAAACTGTCAAAAATGTATCGAGTGGAGCTGATCAACAGGTACAGGCAATTACCCAAACCCTTAAACGGATTCATACACTTGCAGAGTCGATCAAAGGTATTGGAGATTCAGCCGCCCAAGCCGAAGCACAAGTGGACTATGCCAACCAAGCATTAAGGGAAGGTGACATAGTGATGAATAGCACCGTTGAAGGTTTTTCGGCAATTCGTGAAACTGTAGTAGAAACTGCGGAAAAGGTAAAGGCATTGGAAGAGGCTTCTCAAAAAATCTCTAAGGTAATCAAACTAATTAGTGGATTTGCATCACAGACGAATATGTTGGCGTTGAATGCGTCAATTGAAGCGGCTCGTGCTGGTGAAGAAGGTCAGGGCTTTGGAGTTGTGGCGAATGAGGTCAGAGCTTTGGCGCAGCGATCGGCAAAGGCAACTTTGGAAATTCGGCAGTTAATCGAAGAGATTCAATCCCAATCGAAGGATTTAGGTAAAGCGGTGCAAATCGGCACAGAACAGGTAAACAATGGCTCTCGACTGGTGGAAGAGTCCCGTCAAAAACTCACTGAAATTGCTTTTTCTAGCCAAAGAGTTAATCAAATCGTACAGAAAATTTCTCAATCAGCTTCCGAGCAGGTGCAAACATCAGAGGATGTAAGTCAAACCATTCAAAACGTGGCTCTGATTGCGGCTAACAACTCTACCCAAACCGAAAGCATGAATGAAGCTTTTGCTGAGTTGCGAAAAGTTGCCCAAGAGTTGCAAATCAATGTATCTCAATTTAAAGTCAGCTAGAAAATCAGGATAGCCGCCATGTACAACACTGAACTAGAGATTCAAGATCAGGCTTATCAATTTTTCAAGCAAGAAGCACCAGAATTTTTGCAGATAATTGAGACGGGATTGCTTTCTCTCAGAGAAGATCGTAGCACCGCAAATATTCACTCAATCATGCGAGCCGCTCATTCGATTAAAGGTGGTTCGGCGAGTCTCAATCTCAATGGTATCAAAACGATCGCCCATCAACTAGAGGATGTATTCCGATCATTATATCGCTTTGAAGGGGAAATCGATGCTGATATCGAAGGCTTGTTGTTACAGGCTTATGACTGTTTGCGTGAGCCATTAATGGATCAACTGCAATCAGGACATTACGAATCAGCAGCAGCGATCGCGGCGGCGGAACCCGTCTTTGATGTTTTAAAATTGTTTTTTGGGGAAATCGATGAAGATGTCGAATTACCAACATCTGCCGAATTAGGGGTCGATATTGTCCAGATTGTGTTTGATGGTGATGTGCAGCAGGGAATATTGCGACTGCAAAATGTGCTGGCAAATCCAGAAGGTTTACCTGTGACAGGAGAAATTAGAGCGCAGGTGGAAGTCTTTAATGGTCTTGGTGAATTATTAAATCTATCGGGGTTTAAAGCAATCGCCAAGGCAACGTTGGAAGCTCTGGAGCGTAATCCTGATCATCCGATTTTGGTGGGTGAGGTAGCTGTAGCAAATTTTGTGACCGCCCGCGCTGAAGTCCTAGCAGGCGATCGCGTCCAAGGCGGAAACCCTAGCCCTGAATTAATCGCGCTTACCCAATCTTCAACCAGTTGTGAAGAAGATATTCTAAAAGAATCGCAAATCCCAAATCTTATTCAAGAAAATTCTAGTTTCAATACTTCTAATGATTGGATTACATCCTCAGAACAAGAAATAGATAATTCTAATTTCCTAGAGATAGAATCAGAGCCAGAAACTAAATCATCTAATTCTGAGAGTAGTTTTCTAACTGCAAGTTTAGAGATTTTTACGGAAGTTCCTAAATTCGATGATTTTGATTCCCAGACTATAAGTTTAGAGCCTGAGCAACTCAATCAGAATTTTGATTTTTTTACGACAAATGTCGATAATAGTCAGAGTAATAGCCCTGAAGCAAATATTTTTGACAATTTGAATTCAGTCTTTGACTTGGTTGAACTTGATGACTTTAATGAGAATTTATTAGATTCTGAACCAATAGTTACGGCAGAAATTAAACCAGAAATTACTCCCCCAATCGATGAACAAACAACTCAATTAAGTATCTCTAATCTTGCCAAGACAACAACATCAACAGAAATCACCAGTAAAAAAATAACTACTGAAAAAGTCACTCCCTATATTACTGAAACCGTAAGAGTTGATCTGCCTCGACTAGAAAGATTAAATAACTTCTCTAGTGAATTGGTTACTCAAGAAAATGCCTCGATTCTACAAAATCAACAACTTCAAGCCAAAATTGAGCGTATTCAAAAACAATTTAAAGGTTTTGAAAATCTTTCTAAAAATTTGCAAATATGCCTCGATAAAGCGCAGCGATCACAAGTAAAAACTCAAGATTCTAGTTTGACTAATTCTTCCATAAATTTATCCATATCTAGTGCCAGTAACTTATTAGCAGATTTCGATCCATTGCAAATGGATTCTTATAATCGCCTCCATAACGTGATCCAAGAAGCACTCGAAGAAATCGCACAAATGGATGAAGGGATGCGTGATATGGCGATTTTGATGCAACAAAAACAACAAACCCAACGCCGTAAACAACAAATCCTAAAGCAATTAAGGTATGACCTACTATGGTCACGAATGTTACCGCTAGGCGATATTCTCAGCAGTCTGCCCCGCATGGTACGCGAATTATCTAATAAATATAATAAACAAGTTAATTTAAAACTATTTGGGACTGGAACCTTAGTTGATAAATCTGTTCTGGAAAAACTATATGATCCCTTTGTGCATCTAGTCCGTAACGCTTTCGATCACGGCACAGAATCAACCCAAGAACGTCTGAATCGCGGTAAACCTGCCATTGCGACCATTGAAATTCGAGCCTATTATCGTGGCAATCAAACCTATATCGAAATTAAAGATGATGGTCATGGTATTGATATTGAAAAGATAAAGGCGAAGGCGATCGCTGTTGGATTACTAAAATCAGAACAAGCCAATCAAATCAGCAAAGAAGAGATTTACCAATTCTTATTTGCGCCGAGTTTCTCGACCGCTGAAGTCGTTTCTGAACTGTCAGGTCGCGGTATAGGGTTATCGACGGTTCAGGAACAAGTACGCAGTCTCAAGGGTTCCATCGAGATCAAGTCAGAAGTAGGCTTAGGTACTAATTTCATTATCAAGTTACCGCTCACCCTCAGTATTGCTAAGTTGCTAATTTTCAGTGTGCAGGAGCGATTAATGGCGATCGCGATCGACACATTATTAGGAATTATCACCGTTGAATCTAATGCGATTCAAATTATTCAGGGCAAAGAATTTTTCCGTTTTGAAGATCGTTTGATTCCTTTATATCCGCCTTCTATCTTTGCCGATGGTTATCCATTGCCTAAAAAATCTCTGGATATACTCACACCAGAGTCATTTACAGAAGAAGATCAGACCACCTTATTACTATTAGCTGATGGTGATGAAATCGCCGCCCTACCAATTGATCGCGTCATCAACGAGCAGGAATTAGCAATTAAACCCTTTGGTAAAGCTGTCGCGCCGCCATCTTACCTCTATGGTTGTACAGTTCTCGGTGATGGCAGTCTTGTACCTGTGATTGATAGTACATCTCTATTGGCTATAAATCCCGTAAATAACTTACCACTTCCAGTAATAAGTTCAGCACCAAATTCTCCATCCAGTTCCCCAATAAATTCCACAGATGTACAATCTGTTCCACCTGCATTAAGACCCAAACCAAAACTTCAACAAAGACGAACAATCCTCATTGTTGATGATTCCCTAACTACTCGTCAGGCTTTGTATCTAACCTTAGAGAAGTTTGGCTATCAGGTCATCCAATCCGTTGATGGTCGAGAAGCGCTCGAGCAACTTTCACGATCGCCTGACATCCAAGCCGTAATCTGTGATGTGGAAATGCCAGTTATGAATGGATTTGAATTTTTAACCGCCTGTCGGAAAGAAAACCGTTATGCGAAACTTCCGATAGTTATGTTGACTTCTCGTAGTGGCGCAAAACATCGCAGGGTTGCCGAGATGCTGGGAGCTTCGGGATATCATACTAAGCCCTATCTTGAGCAACAACTAATCGAAACTATTCAAGGACTATTGAATACGAACTAAGTTGTGAGAGTCGCACCCTGCGGGTGCAACTCTCATAACTTAGTTCAGGTTGGTATAAAGGATTTCAAAGAGAATTATTATGATCACTAAGCAAAAGAAAGAAGAAAAGCTTAAATTCCTTGTTTTTACAATGGGAAATCTGAATTTAGCGATTGGAATTGATAGTGTAATTCGGATTATTCCTTTACCAAAAATTCATCGCAGTGGCGATAAGTTACTGGGTATAGCCATGTATGAGGATCAAGAAGTCTTGGTTATCGATTTATATAAGCGCATTTATGACCAAGAAAAAAATATTGCAAAGGGATTTTTAGTGATTTTTTTAGGAAAGAAGAGTTTATGTGGAATTACGATTGATACTTTGCCTAATGTTGAAGATGTGCCACTTCTAAGCCTTCAGACTGTGACTTCTGAATATCGTGATCACGATACATTAGGAATTGCAAGCCACATTATGCAAATACCGATCAAAAAATCTGAACCACAAACAGTTTTTTTACTTGATTCCGAATTATTATTAAAAATGGCATCTTCATAAGAGGTTGTGGAACTATCCCTCCATCAGGCGATCGTGTACTAAGTAGGGACGTGTTTATCATATAGCTCTTGCTTCAATCAACTAAATCCGCTCCTACTTTAGACTTTGATTAGTGTATTAAAGGCTTCCTTCATTTAAGGTATAGCTGTAGCCTGTTATGTTAGGACAAAAATAAAACCCAGAAGAGAGTTGAGGCGATTCGCGCCTCAACTCTCTTCTGGGTTTTATGGCTGAAATATCAAAATAATGTTTTTTGGCAATCGTAAACGCTTAGCCCATTGCTGGGTATGTGGATTTCCCCTAATAAGGGTGCAAAATTCTGGTTGTCAGTACTCACCGAAATTCACAACCGTGGAGTCCATATGGTGCGTAACTTCGAGGTTCACCTCCATCTCTAGCTTCTAGACTTTACACACTTTGCTTGACAGTCTCCAACAGCCATTGAGTCCGATATTTACCTGTCTTGGCGATGGATATGATGGAGTATGGCGTTTAACCTCTAACTTTGGTGGCAGTCTTGTATCAATTAGGCGTGAAGTTTTAGATTGGTTTCATTTAGTAGAAAATCTGCATAAGGTGCAAATGTTACCATCAATGCAAAAATGGGTGGAACATTTGCTCTGGCATGGTGCTGTTGAGTCAGCTTTGCGTTTTTTGTCTCCCATCAAACAACATCAATCCCAATGTTTTCAAAATTACTTGCGGAAGCATCACCAACGTTTACCTGATTATCAACTCGATCAACAACAGGGCTTACCGATTGGTTCGGGCAAGGTGGAATCGACGATTAAGCAAATTGGCTTCAGGGTCAA
>JADBWH010000116.1 GCA_020404105.1 Pseudanabaena sp. M53BS1SP1A06MG
GATTGCAAATTAATGGAGAGCACCGTGATCAAATCAAATGAGATGTTAGTGGCTTTGACTTCACTCAGCTATAGCGGTTTTCCAGTGAGTACACACTCATTTGAAAACAAAAAATCAGTCCCAGTAAGAGTTTTGAGTTTTCATTTTGCCGTAGGCAAAATGAAAACCGATATAGCGGTTTATAGATGGCTGAGCTAAGTCGAAGTTGTAGTTTTTATTTGAATTATCTGTAACTGCATCAAATTTTTACCAAATGGTAAAAAACAATCCATATCTGCTGAAGAATGTCGGAAAGTCAGTAAATAGAACCGCTAGACTGAGCCAAAGCACAAAACAAATCCTCGTTAAGTTGAGCGCCTGTTGAATTTTGGACGGTGTGATCTCATCAATTACATCGCCTAATAGGGGCTTATACTTGACCATCCCGCTATAACGATTTTCGCCGCCCAATTGCACTTGCAAAATGGCAGCATAAACACATTCACTCCATCCCGAATTAGGACTTGGATCTTGATGGGCATCGCGTTGGCAAATTTTCCACACAGCAATTGGTTTTCCAGAGACTAGGGCTAGAGTAATCACAGTTAGGCGACAGGGCAGCCAAGTCAACACATCATCAGTTTTGGCGCTAAACCAACCTAAATCGCTATAGGGTGCTTCACGATAGCCTACCATCGAGTCAAGGGTGCTAGATGCTTTGTAAGCGATCGCCAGAGAAACACCACCATAGGGAAATAAACAGGAACCAACCAAGGCATAAAACAAGGGTGATGTCACAGCATCGATCGCATTTTCGGTAACAGTCTCGAGTACCGCCCGTAAAATCTCTAGTTCTGACAAGTCATCAGTATCGCGCCCCACATAGCGACTGAGTTCTTGACGAGCTTGCTCAAGATTTCCTGTTGACAATACTTTTAAAACGGATTCGGCAGCT
This sequence comes from Pseudanabaena sp. M53BS1SP1A06MG, assembly GCA_020404105.1. Taxonomy (GTDB): domain Bacteria; phylum Cyanobacteriota; class Cyanobacteriia; order Pseudanabaenales; family Pseudanabaenaceae; genus Pseudanabaena; species Pseudanabaena mucicola_A. The sequence goes on from JADBWH010000116.1 coordinate 935, forward strand.
TCACGGAGGCTACGCCCCGCAAAACAGGCGGCTAATAAAATACTGGATAGGGCGATCGCGAATATAGTGTGAATTTTGGAAGCAATGAAGAGCATCAGCCAAGTTATTGCCCCGCTTCCTACAACCATACTGATACCTAAGACAAATCCTGCAATTCTCATCATCAATGGCAAAAATCGAGGAATCCGCTTATGAGTGGCAGCATCGTCAATAAAGACCAAATTAGTAAATCGGGAAATCATCCAACCCATCACCTGTACTGGATGTAACCAATTCACAGGATCACCTATTAAGCGATCGAGAATTGCCGCAAAAATTAAAATTAGAAAATTAGGAGATAGTTCTAGCACTAAAAGTCAATGATAAGTTAGGGTAGACGGTGCAAAGCGCTGCCTATCCTAACTTATCGTAATAATCTTTATGAAAGCCATCTCTGTTTTAGGAACTTCATCAAATGCTGGTAAAAGCTGGATGGTGACAGCGTTAGGGGCTTGGCTACGACGCAATGGTATAAAAGTTGCTCCCTTTAAAGCCCAAAATATGTCGAATAATTCCTATGTCACTTTAGAAGGTGGGGAAATTGGTCGAGCGCAAGCTGTGCAAGCGATCGCCTGTAGAATACGACCCATAGCCGAAATGAATCCGATTCTGTTAAAACCATCGGGAAATGGAACTTCGCAATTAGTGCTATTAGGAGAAGCGCGTCAACATATTGCTGCCGTTGATTATTATCGGCATATTGAAACTCTTTGGGAAACTGTGCGCGATACTCTCGAATTTTGGCGCGATCGCTGCGATGTTTTATTACTTGAAGGTGCAGGCAGCCCCGTGGAGCTAAATCTTATGCAGCGCGATCTCGTAAACTTACGACCGATTGTATATTTACAAGGAAGGTGGCTATTAGTTGGCGATATTGAAAAAGGGGGGGTATTCGCCCAGATTATTGGTACACATCACTTGATTCCTCAATCTGCGAAGGAATTAGGATTAGGGTTTATTGTCAATAAATTTCGGGGAGATTTGCGCCTTTTTAGCGATGCCGAAAAACACTTTCGTGAACATATACCACACTTGCCCTATTTGGGAGTTCTTCCCTATGCCACAGAACTCCAGCCTGAGAGTGAAGACAGCTTATGCAGTGAAGCGGAATCTAAAGGGAAAGGCGCAAAAATTGCATGGATTCGGTTTCCCCATTTATCGAATTCTCAAGACAGCCAACCTTGGCAATTAGATTCAGGAATTGAGACTGTTTGGGTAAAAACGGTTGCGGAACTAGAGAATGCGCGGATTATCGTACTCCCCGGAAGTAAGAATACTCTAAGCGATTTGCAATGGTTGCGAACTACGGGGTTAGATCGCGCAATTCTCAAAGCTCATCAACAGGGCATACCGATAGTCGGCATTTGCGGCGGCTATCAGATGTTAGGAAAATATCTCTGCGATCGCGAAGGTATTGCTGGTACATCAGGGGAAGTCGCAGGGCTAGGACTATTACCTATTAGTACAGAATTTCTCGCATCAAAGCAGGTGCGTCAAGTACAGGCAATTTGGAAATCAGCAAAATCTTCTGATCAATGGATGGCGTATGAAATCCATATGGGAGTTACTAAACTAATTGATGGCGTGGAACTCGAACAGGTAAAGCCTTTACTGCAAGTGCTACAAACAGATAGCGATCGCCAATATTACGATGAAGGGATCAATGGCGATCGCGTTTGGGGTACTTATTTACATGGTCTCTTTGAGTCAGCCTATGCTCGTCAATCCTTAACTCAATTAGCCAATATTTCGCAACATCAACCTGCTGCTATCTCTTGGCAAGAACATCAACAAAATCTCTATAACTGCATGGCAGATCTCCTAGAAGAACATCTAGATCTCTCGATAATTTCTCGCTATCTATAGCTAACCGCAGCTATACAGCGCTTCACGCTTCCAAAAATATTTCTGTACTACTCAAAGTCTTAACAGGCTATAAGGGGCTTGCTATTAATTAACGTCAGTTCGGGTTAAGCTGGCAAATTTTGAAAACCCAAAAGTAAAAGCCTTGCTAAGCAAGGCTTTTACTTTTGGGTTTTGAGAAAGGGTTTGCGTAGCAAACCCTTTCTCAAAACCTGTTTCAAATTATCCAGAAC
>JADBWH010000117.1 GCA_020404105.1 Pseudanabaena sp. M53BS1SP1A06MG
TGGAAGTTTCTAAGACCCTCACCCCTAGCCCCTCTCCCATTAAGGGAGAGGGGAACAAGAAATTAGTCTAGCTCCCCCTCTCCCTTGATGGGAGAGGGGGCAGGGGGGTGAGGGTGATATTTGTTCCACGTAACATCAGTTCTAAATAGGTAAGATCCACATAAAGTAGAGATTTTATTGCAACTTCCATTTTGTCTCAGAAAAAAGAAATTCACAATTCTCAAGTAGCCAGACATAAGTAAACTAAAAACCGAGAAGTTTGTTCCCCCCGCTACGCGGGGGGAACAAACTCTGGTTTTAGATTTTAATTAAGTTGGTTTACTTACTTTTTTTCTTTTTATAGCACCGCAAAAGTTGCTTAGGACATAAACCCAAAATTAATGTAACAGTGCTTCTCAGTAATTCACTATGAAGCAATCCTGTACCTTGCTTGAAAAGCTACCTATTCAGAGAATACGAGAAACCAAGGGTAATTCAATGTTAACTGTAGTTCCTTGACCATAGACACTAGAAATTGAAAATTTCCCTTGATAGATTTCCACGATTTTTTTGACTATTTTTAAACCTAGCCCGATTCCTTGCTGCTCATAATGTCTCCGATCAAATTGAACAAAAGCACCAATTTTATTGATTTGCTCTTCAGTCATTCCCCGTCCTTGGTCAGATATAGATAGATATAACTTATAATCCTTAGTGCAACTTGCTACTTTGATTGAAGTACCAACTTTGGAAAATTTACATGCATTTTCTACTAGCTCATTGAGCATAGATAGAAAATCTTTTTCGTTCATAGAAATATTTATATCTTCAAGATCTAGAACTAAATCGTTTAAGCGATTATTTGCCTTTATTGCACATACATTTTCAATAAAAACTCTTGTAGGTAAGTCTAGGTAGTATGTATTTATACCATCATCAACTTTAGGATTAATAGCAAATATCTCTAATTTTGTATATTCTATGAACTTTTTAGTCAATGTTTCTAGCCTTTGAATAGATTGTTTCACTAGACTTAACCATTCATTGATTTCATCAGATTTCATGTTTTGATGGTCATTTATGACTATTTCTATCGCTCCAGATATTCCATTAAGAGGTGTACTTAGTTCATGTGGAAGTGTAGAAGATAAATTACCGCATAATTCATCCATATTGTTTTGCAGAACATGAATAGTATTTTCTTGCAATTTCGATAGTGCTTTAATCTGATCGTATTGCTGTTTAATCCGCAGCATGGATTTGATTCTTGCGCCCAGTTCATTGCGATCAACGGGCTTACTGATAAAATCATCTGCACCTGATTCTAAACAGAGAGCAATGTCTTTTTTGGAGGAAAGAGATGTGACCATGATAATCGGCACATGTTTCCATTCATCCATTGATTTGAGTCGCCGACATACCTCAATTCCATCCATTTTAGGCATCATCACATCAAGTAAAATTACATCAGGTTGATAATGCTCAAGGTTATCAAGTGCATCTTGACCACTAGATGCATAATCTAATTTATAGGTTTGATTAGATAGCAAGATTTGAATGATATCAAAATTATAGGTTTCATCATCAATAACCAAAATAGAAGACATACTGATTTTCTATTTTCCGAACTTTTATTTTTGAACTTTGGTAGTCATGCAATGTAATTGTGTTGCGGGCGCTTCGCGCCCGCAACACAATTACTAAAAAAATTACTTTACAGCACTACTTGAACTTTTTATTAACTAGAAATTGCTAAATTGCTCTTTCTAATTTCTTTATTTTAACTGGTTTTGCTAAATATTTATTTGTCCCTGTGGATAGACGGCAACTGCGATCGCTTGTCATCATATTAGGACTTACACAAACTGAACGAACTTATTACATATTGTGTAGATATGATGTGGGCTTTGCATGCATTATATCTACACAATATATACAGCAATCATAAATCAGTTGTAGAAATCATTGGCTTTGACTTCGCTCAGCCCTTGTTTATAGATGGCTAAGCGAAGTCGAAGCCACTTACATCTCATTTAGGACTGCTATATACACAATAAATCCTCTATACTTTAAGTATACAGAGGTTGTTAAATTACAAAGAAATTTTTAATAATGTATTCGATGCATCCTCAACGAATTGAACCGCAAGATGGTCAAGAGTCTGTCTGGGATTATCCACGTCCTGCTATCTGGGAAGATACGGATAAGCATATTCGCGTAATTTGTAATGGAGTTGTCTTAGCCGAAACGCGACGGGCTAAGCGTGTGTTGGAAACTAGTCATCCGCCTTGCTACTACATTCCGATAGAAGATATAAAAATGGAATATCTAGTCGCAACCTCGCGCCGTACTCGCTGTGAATGGAAGGGAGTTAGTCAATATTATGATGTTGCGATCGCGGATAAATATATCCAAAATGCTGCATGGCGATATTCAATCCCTACTGCCAATTTTGTGGAGATTCAAGATTCTCTCAGTTTCTATGGTAGCTTGATGGATGCATGTTATGTCAATGATGAGCTAATCACGCCGCAATCAGGTGATTTCTATGGTGGCTGGATTACTTCTGATATTGTGGGGCCTTTTAAAGGTAAAGTTGGGACTTGGGGTTGGTAGTTTCCGACACTAATTCTAGAAACCCTCTGAGCCCTTTCCCATTCCCATGTCCACGCGCTACGAGGTTGCCGTAAAATATTCATATATGTCTGCGCGATCGCATCTGGATCTAGCGAACTATCAGACTTATCAACAGGCTCAGGTTGACGATCAGAACGATTGCTCCATCACTAGCAAAATGCGCGACATCAAGAAGCGCCTGTTTCTTGGGCTAAATCAGTGTTTAAAGATCTTAGGACTTACGCACTGGGTAGATGTGGTGCGGGCTTCGCCCGCACCACATCTACCTCAAGTCTAATAAATTCGTTCGGTTTGCGTAAGTCCTAGATCTATTGATAATGAAAATTAAAAATCAAAGTAGATAAAGGGCAGTTTCTTATCGGGGCTGAGGATACTGACGAGAAAGAGGCTGATGGGGACCAGGAATAACTTGATTTGCCAATTTAACTGCCACTTTGCGCGATCGCATTGATAGGCAACTAGCGACATGAGCAATAAACCGCCCATTAATAAAGTAATTTGCCCCAAGGTAATCCCAAGGGACTCGACATAGATTTTTACACCAAATTGAGGATCACTTTGATAGCCCCATAGCCGATGTAAAAACATATTGGTATCCGCTAAATTAGGCAAGCGAAAAGGAATCCAACCAACAAAGACGACTAGTTGGGTCATCAAAATCGCCACAATCTTCATCGGCAGGTACTTCCAGATCTTATTTAGCCCCTCAAATGATGAGCAAAGCTCCATCCACAGACGATGCCCCACTAGTGCGGCTCCATGCCAGATACCCCAAATAATGAAGCCCCAGTTTGCGCCATGCCAGATCCCAACTACGAACATAATGATCATCAAGTTCAGGCAAGTGCGCCACAGACCACCACGAGAGCCACCGAGGGGAATATAGAGGTAACTTCGCATCCATGCACCGAGGGTCATGTGCCAACGTCGCCAAAAATCGGAAATGCTGGTGGAGAAATAGGGAAAATCAAAATTTTGTGGTAGCTTAAAGCCTAGTAATAAGGCACTGCCCCTTGCCATATCGATATAACCACTAAAGTCACAGTAAATCTGAATGCCATAGCCAATAAGGGCAACCCAGAGATCTAGACTGCCTGCACGTTCGGTATTGCGAAAACAGAGATCCACTAATCTTGCCATATTGTCGGCGATGATTCCTTTCTTGACAGCTCCACAGGCAAACAGCCATACTCCCTCGATAATGTCAGACAAGGCAGGAAGTGATCGCGTTGATATTTGGGGCGCAAACTCTTGGTAACGGGTAATTGGACCTGATAGTAACTTTGCAAAAAATAACTTGTAGGCAGCAAAGCTGAGAAAATCCCTTGCAGGTGTATTTCCCCGATAAGTATCGATTAAATAAGCAATTAATTCAAAGACAAAGAAGCTTAGGGTAATAGGTGGAATAATATTGGCTTTTGCCCAAATTGCTAAGGAACTACCGACGGGCAAGCCTGTAATATTGCCGATGACTGCGGCAACAAAGGGAATGTATTTAAATCCAAACAGTAGTAGTACATTAAAAAATACCCCCACAAATAGCAACCACTGCTTTAGAAATTTATCTCCTTTACAAATTTCTTTACCCAACCAAAAATTAATCGTCAACATTACCAGCAATAACCAGACATATTGCCTCTGAATAAATGAGTAAAACACTAAACTTGCTGTCACAATAACGAGCAATCGTGCTTGCACATTGGGTAAGAGCCAATAAACAAATGCCGTAATAATTAGGAATTGAGCATAATCAAGGGACAAAAAATCCATTTTTATACCCACCAAAAACTGGGATAAATGGAAGGGCAGAAAATCCATTGCTAGGAGACTACTTCATGTTCAGGCATCGCTAGTAGCATCGATGGATCATCAAGCAGGTCATTATTAATTGACTTCATGGGAACCCAACTTGGTAATGTCGTGCTAGCTTCTTCTACCTGTAATTGGACACAGGGAATTGTATCTGAAAGTATGGAGCTTGCCATCATCCCTGTATGAATCTCAACATGTGCCGAGGAGATCGCTTCAAAAATTAAATTTTGTCCAGGAAAGATGACTCGCTCAAAATACCATTGAGGTACATCAGTAATCCTTGCAATTTGGATTTTGCTAGTGGCATTGACGTATGAGCAAACAATTTTCTTTTCATGCAAATCAGCAGGTAAGGGATCAAATAAAGACATATAATTTTATATTTTATTTATATAATTTAATTAACCAAAAATGAACAGATTTTTACTATCCAAGTAGTCGCAATTTAGTTAGCAACATAAAAATATTCTTAATAAAGCCAGATAATGCCTGCCGATATGTTTAGTGGTCGTAAGAATAAACGATTTCACTATTAAATTTGCATATAAACCTAACATTCAAGCCTAACTAAGGATTGTAAACACTACTACAACTTGCAGATATCTGAGCAAGAAATTGATCCCCACCACCTAGAATCTTCAAAGGCAATTACGAAAATTTTAATATAAGTACTCACAGAGACTTAGCAAGTATAAAAAATCACCAAAACTTTGAAACTAAATATAGAAATTTGCTTGTCTTTAACTTAAATTTTTCTTGATAGTTATCCTAAAGCAAAAGTAGACTGCTCAATTAGCTGTATTTCAATATATAGATTCTGGGGTTTGTGGAAGCTCATCCCCTCGGGGTGCGCTTCTAAAACTCATTTAGCATTGCTATATCAAGGTTAAGGATCTATGAAGATCTGGGCTACCTATGCTGACCTTGTTGTTTTCCCCAAATCCATACTTCATTAGACTGAGAAACATTATAATTAAGATATGTAAAGACTTATTGCTTAAAATAAAAACATTGCATTGTTGGCGATCGCAATGAAAGCCTCAAGAATAATAAAAACAATTCAAATAATTAAAAAATTATTAAAATTTAGAGATTAAATCCTATGTCTGCCAATGATCCCCAAAACGATGCGCGCACCTCATCTGGTGACATATCTGAACCTCTCTCTACAGTATCAGTAGGCAGCGATCGCATTTTGTATGTACGCCTACCATGTAACCCAATTTTTCCGATTGGCGTAGTTTATTTATCAGATCATATCCATAAAATCGCGCCCCATGTCCAGCAAAATATTTTTGATCTTGGCACAGTCCCACCCTTAGATTTTTATGCGGCTTTAGATCGGGCGATCGACAAGTTTCAACCCAATTTGCTCGTATTTTCTTGGCGCGATATTCAGATCTATGCACCCGTGGGCGGACGTGGCGGTAACCCCCTCCAAAATGCCTTTGAGTTTTACTACGCCAAAAATCCTGTTCAGAAATTGCGCGGTGCTGTCAATGGTTTACGCCTGTTTACTTCTTACTACACTGAACTTTGGCGCAATTCGCAGTTAATCCGACGCGGGTTAAGTCGAGCGAGACGCTATCATCCAAAAGCCAGAGCCGTAATCGGTGGTGGAGCAGTTAGTGTGTTTTATGAGCAATTAGGGAATATTTTACCCAAAGGAACGATTATTTCGGTAGGAGAGGGTGAATCACTATTAGAGCGACTAGTCCAAGGTAGGGAAATTGCAAGCGATCGCTGCTATGTGGTCGGCGAAACCAATCCTCGTCCAAGACTGATTCATGAGGAACCTGCTCCAATCGAGAAAAGTGCCTGTGATTACGAATATATCGAATCGATTTGGGAAGATTTTAATTACTATTTCCGCGATCGCGACTTTTATATTGGTGTGCAAACTAAGCGCGGCTGTCCTCACAACTGTTGCTATTGCATTTACACAGTCATTGAAGGGAAAAAGGTTCGCATCAATCCCTCCGATGAAGTCATTAGAGAAATGCGTCAACTTTACGATCGGGGTGTGCGTAACTTCTGGTTTACCGACGCTCAATTTATTCCTGCCAAAAAATTCATCGATGATGCTGTAGAACTACTCGAAAAAGTCAAGGCATCAGGCATGACTGACATCCATTGGGCAGCCTATATTCGAGCCGACAATCTCACACCTTACCTCTGTCAGCTAATGGTAGAAACAGGGATGAGCTACTTTGAGATTGGGATTACTAGCGGTTCACAAGAGTTAGTCCGCAAAATGCGAATGGGCTATAACCTGAAATCCGTCTTACAAAACTGTCGCGATCTCAAATCCGCAGGTTTCAATGAATTGGTATCGGTTAACTATTCCTTTAATGTCATTGATGAAACCTTTGACACCATTCGTCAAACGATCTCCTATCATCGTGAACTAGAAGCAATATTTGGTGCGGATAAAGTAGAACCTGCGATCTTCTTTATTGGTTTACAACCACATACACATCTGGAAGAATATGCTCTCAAAAACAACATTCTTAAGGAAGGCTATAACCCGATGAGTATGATGCCTTGGACTGCCAAGAAACTCCTTTGGAATCCTGAGCCATTAGGTTCTTTCTTTGGTGAAGTATGTCTAGAAGCATGGAAACGTGATGATGATGACTTCGGGCGTACCGTGATGAATATTCTCGAAGAACGTCTCGGACGTGCTCCCTTAGAAGAAGCACTGGCTGCACCAATGAAAGAACTAGTTAATGTTTGACACTCCCCGCACTGAAGTGACGGGGATTCCTGATTCAGCGAGACAACTTACCAGATAGACTTGCATCTAATTGGTAGAGGTCGAACTCTCCACAGGCGTTAATTTCCCTATGCCCTAGGGTATTTAGACCTTTAGCTAAAATATTCAGAGCCGCATTGTGGTCACGGTCTAATACAGTGCCACAATGCCCACAGTGATGAGTACGCTGACTCAATGTTTTGACAACTTGCTTACCGCAGTTTGAGCAGTTTTGGCTTGTATATTGGGGCGGTACAGCCACAGTAACCTTGCCAAATACCTTGCCA
>JADBWH010000118.1 GCA_020404105.1 Pseudanabaena sp. M53BS1SP1A06MG
AACAAATATCACCCTCACCCCCCTGCCCCCTCTCCCTTGATGGGAGAGGGGGAGCTAGACTAATTTCTTGTTCCCCTCTCCCTTAATGGGAGAGGGGCTAGGGGTGAGGGTCTTAGAAACTTCCACGTAACATCAGTAATAATATCTAGATGAAATAACATGGCAGATACCACTCGTAAGCTTCTGATCAAGCGTATTATCATAACCTTGATCTTTTTAGCGCTATTTATCGGAGCATTTTCAGGAGCACTTTACTTCTACCAAAATGACCGTACTCAGAGATCGGCAAATTTGACCTTTGGTGATGAAAAAGAACCAAATCGAATGGAAGTTACTGTTACTTTACTGGGAGTTGATCCAGTTAAAGGTGAACTAAATTTTCGTTTTGCATCTTTACCAGAGGGGACATATGCTGCAAAAGAAGAGCGTCTCAGCAAGGATTTGAAATTTTTTACAGGAATTGAATCGGGAAAGGCTGAAGTTACCCTAGAGAAAAATCGGATTCCCGATCCAGTAACTGGCACCATCTCCTTAGCCAGTGGTAAAGTAAGTGATTATCCCTTTGATGCCCATAGTTCTAATCTCTATCTATTTTTCTCGAATCCTAAGGATGAGAAAGAAGAGATTCCGATGTTAGTTCATTTCCATGGTGCGATCACGGGTTATAACATTGATGCTGATTATATTCCTAAAAATGAATTTGAATCTTCGGATAGCTATATCGGATTGCGTATTAATGTATCGCGATCAGTGATCACTAAGTCTTTTGCGATCTTCATAATGATAGCCATGTGGATGATTGGTTTAGTCGTCTTCGTCATGGTAATGGTAATGGTTTGGCAGCCACGTCCCATAGAATTTGGGATGTTTACGCTGAATGCGGCTATGTTGTTTGCTCTGCCCGCTGTACGCAATCTTCAGCCTAATGTTCCTCCCCCTGGTAGTTTAAGCGATTTTCTATCTTTTTTCTGGGCAGAGTCATTAGTTGCAATTTCACTGCCAATTTTGTTCTTCACTTGGCTAACACGCTATAAAAAGCCTAGTTAGTCTGTGCTAAAGATTAATCTAGTTAATCTAGGCATAACACACCACCATCACCTGATATAAGGCTTGCTTGGCAAGCCTTATATTATTTACACATCCATTAACTACTTATCTATGTCATTACCGCCAATCATTGAGCAGATGCTCTCGCCTGAGTTTTACGATCATCCTGTCACCAAGCCAATCCAGCTTTTGCAAACCCATATTTCTTTTATATTGCTCACAGGAAGCTATGCCTATAAGGTCAAGAAACCGATGAATTTTGGTTTCTTAGATTTTTCTACCTTAGAAAAGCGTAAATATTTCTGTGAGGAAGAACTACGGCTCAACCGTCGTCTTGCACCTGAGCTTTATCTTTCTGTTCTATCGATTGTCGAAACCGATGGTAAATATCGCTTTGATCAAACAGGCACAGGTCTACCTGTGGAATATGCGATCTTGATGCCAGAATTTCCACAGGATGATTTATTAATTGAGATGTTTGCATCGGGGCGTTTGACGGCTGACCATGTAAAACAAATTGGTGAGCAGCTAGCAGCATTTCATCAACAGGCGGCGACTAATGACTATATCAATACTTTTGGGACAGCCGAAGCAGTTCGGGCTGTGGCAAATGACAACTATGCTTCTACTGAGAAATACATTGGCATTGCTCAAACCGAAGAACAGCTAGCACAAACCCGAACCTATACGGAAAATTTCTTTGCTGAAAATGCTGATTTATTTAGCGATCGCATTGCTAAGGGTAAAGTTCGCGAGTGTCATGGTGATGTCCACTTAAAAAATATCTGTCTCTATCAGGACAAAATCCAAATTTTTGATTGTATTGAATTTAATGAGCCATTCCGTAATAGTGATGTACTCTACGATGCTGCTTTTCTGTTAATGGATTTACAATTTCGTGGCAGAAGGGATCTCGCTAATATTTTTCTAAATATCTATTTAGAGCGAACGGGGGATTATGAAGGAGCAGTGCTGCTACCACTACATTGCAGCATGAGAGCCTATATTCGTGCCAAAGTGACATCGTTCCTCCTCGATGATTCCAATATTCCTGCGGATGTAAAGGCGGCTGCTCAAACGGAAGCAGCGGCATATTACAAACTTGCTTGGGAATATACACAACCTAAACAGGGCAAAGTAATCATCATGTCAGGTGTATCTGGCTCTGGTAAAAGTACAACCGCTAGAGCGATCGCCTCTGAGCAAGATGCCATTTATCTGCGATCAGATGCTATCCGTAAACAGATTGCAGGCATTGGTTTAATGGAGCGTGGCAGTGATGATATTTACTCGCCAGAAATGACTGCAAAAACCTATAGCAGATTAGCTGAGTTAGGTTCTCTATTAGCTAGTAAAGGCTTTACGGTGATTCTCGATGCTAAATATGATCGCATTAGTCTACGCAGTCAAGCGATCGCTGCTGCCCAAGCTCAAAACATCCCCGTAGAAATCATCTACTGCACTGCGCCTGTGGCAGTTTTAGAGCAACGTTTACGCGATCGCGCTGCGGCAAACAACGACATTGCTGATGCCACGGTCGAGATATTAGCCAGTCAACAAGCTAACTTTGAAGACTTCACGGCTGAGGAGTTAGTTTTTGTGAAGAAATCCTAGCGATCATTTTTAGGTAGTGCTGCAAAGAAATATTTTAGTAATTGTGCTGCGGGCGCTTCGCGCCCACAACACAATTACATTGCATAATTGCTGCGCTTCCATTTCAAGCCCAATCTAGCATACCTGTAAAGCCTCGAAAATAGTTTCTTGCCCATTTTGAAGTCGTCGAGACTGTGATTACAAAAATCAAAGAAATTAATCTTAACCAATTTCGCTATGATCCTGAAACAGCATCTCTCGTGAGAGTGTAAATTAATGTTAATTCGATTGTTCAAATTCCAAGATAGCGATCGCATCGCTCAGCTATTTCATAATACTGTGCATGAGGTGAATATTCGTGACTATTCCCTTGCACAGGTAGGAGATTGGGCTCCTGATGACCTCCATTTCACCAAATGGACAGAAGACTGCACGAATAGTTTTACCTATGTTGCTGAAGAGAATGACGAAATTATTGGTTTTGCCCAGTTAGAAGCCAATGGTCATATTGACTGTTTCTTTTGTCATAAGGACTATCAGCGCCGTGGGGTAGGGACGCGACTATATCGAGTGATCGAGGCAAAGGCTCTAGAACTGAAAATAGAACGCTTATTTGTGGAAGTTAGCATTACAGCGAGAGCATTTTTTAAGAGTCGTGGATTTGCCATAGTGAAAGAGCAGCAAATATCCTGCCGAGGTCAAAAGCTCACTAATTTTTCGATGGAAAAGTATCTAAGCAACTATCTAAAGCAGAATTCAGGCAGAAATCAATTTGTCGTGGCAACTTTCTATCATTTTGCCAAATTAGTAGATTATCAGGAAATGCGAACACCAATTAAGGATTTTGGCGATCGCCACGAACTTAAAGGGGTAATTTTATTAGCACAGGAAGGAATTAATTCCACCATTGCAGGTAGTCGAGAAGGAATTGACTCTCTGTTAAGTTATCTGCGTTCCGATCCGCGTTTACAAAATTTGGAACATAAAGAAACTTACTGTGATGTCATTCCCTATAACAAATTGCGAGTAAAACTCAAAAAAGAATTAGTAAAATTTGCAGTGTTTGGGATCGATCCTAGTAAAGAGGTTGGAACCTACGTCGATCCAAAGAATTGGAATGTATTAATTTCTGATCCTGAAGTTATCGTTATTGATACGCGCAACATTTACGAAGTGGAATTTGGTACTTTTAAAGGAGCGATCAATCCTAATATCGACTTTTTTCATGATTTCCCCAAGTATGTCGAGGAAAATTTAAGTACTAACAAGCAGCAAAAAATTGCCATGTTCTGCACAGGGGGCATCCGTTGTGAGAAGGCAAGTGCCTATATGTTGTCTCAAGGATTTGATCAGGTTTACCATCTCAAAGGGGGCATTCTCAAATATTTAGCAGAAGTTACTACCGAAGAAAGCCTCTGGGAAGGAGAATGCTTTGTCTTTGATGATCGCATTGTGACTAAGGGATAATTAATATCCAAAATAATTAGGACTTATGCAAAATAAACAAGAACTCAAGAACATCTTTAATCAAACTTTTTTAACAGGTTTAAGCTTTCAGCCCGTAATTTATTTCAGGGATATTGCGTAAGTCCTAATTTCGTTAAAATCTAAAGCTTTAAAGCAAGGGTCAAACCGTCGGAAACGGGCAATAGCGATAGAGAAATCCTTTGATCTTGATGTAACTTCTCATTGAGGGCGTGAATTGCTAAAGTGTCAGCATCTTGAAACTCTGGATCAATTACTCGTCCACTCCACAAAACATTATCGATCGCAATTAAACCACCTTTCCGCACTAACTGTAGCGATCGCTCGTAGTAGCCATCATAATTCTCTTTATCGGCATCAATGAAGGCAAAATCAAAGGTGTTTGCTTGACCTTCGGCAAGTATGCGATCGAGGGTCTGAATTGCAGGTGCGATATACAAATCAATTTTATGAGCAACTTCTGCCTTTTCCCAATAGCGTCTAGCAATGCTGGTATATTCTTCGCTCACATCACAGGCGATTACTTTCCCATCTTCAGGTAATGCAAGGGCAACAGAAAGAGAACTATAACCTGTAAAGAAGATGATAAAAATGGCGATCGCCAAAACAATGCCGCTTTTGGCTAAGACGATTAGGCTATTAAATTGCAATGCGAGGGATGAAGTTAAACCCAAGATAAGAGCAAAGCTATTAACTCGGCGCAGAAATGGAATAACATTGATGGCGATCGCCTCAAAACGCGATCCAATCAATAATAGAAGTCTAGTTGTTGGACTAGATTGGGATTGAGACTAGATAATAATTCATTCATAGAGAATTAGGAATTAGGCTTGAGTTAGATGTGGTGCGGGCTTCGTCCGCACCACATCTAACTCAAGCCTAATAAATTCGTTCGGTTTGCGTAAGTCTTAAGAATTAAGGAATTTATGATTTGAGGGAAATCAATGGAAGGATATCTTTGGGAGAATGAGCAATAACATCAGCACCATGTTTTTTTAACTCTTCTATGGAGCCATAGCCATAGGTGACTCCGATCACAAAAACTTGATTCTGCTTTGCGCCAATCACATCATGGCAGCGATCGCCGATCATCACAGTTGCTTTTGCATCAAGGTTTTCTGTTTGCAAAACATGGCGAATCAATTCACCTTTCATGCTGCGTGTGCCGTCTAATTCACTGCCATAAATGCCATCAAAGAGAGCGGATAACTGAAAATGCTCGATAATCCGCTTCGCATATATATATGGTTTAGAAGTTGCTACATAGGTTTGATAGCCTTCTGCACGCATGGAGACTATTACTTCGGGGATTTCTGGATAAAGCTCATTTTCAAATAAGCCAATCGTTGAAAAGCGATCGCGATATAAAGAAATTGCTTGATTAATCAAAGCCTTAACTTCGGTATCTAGAAGTTTTGCAAAACTTGCGCTCAATGGTGGACCAATACACCACAGCAATTCATCGGTAGCTGGTGGTTCCATGCCAAGTTGGGCGATCGCATATTGAATGCAGGTCGTAATACCAATCTTCGGATCAGTAAGAGTTCCATCGAGATCGAATAAAATTGCTGTCATTAGATTTTGAATTGCTCATCGACGGGAATTTGATAGCCAGTCACAAGGCGATTAGTGGCATTTGCGGTTGCGACGATCAATAGTAATTCACCGCATACTTTTTCGACCAATCCTTTAGCACGGGCGGCGGTGGTATGAGACGCAATACGCTATTCATAGCCATTGGTGACGCTAACAGCGATGTAAATCAATTCCCTTGTTAAGGGATCAATATCACCTTCACCGCCTATGACTTCCTTGAGGGTTGCCCATGTACGACAGAAAGTGGGTGGATAATTGGCAAGAGCTTTCCAGAAATTGTTGATGTATTCAGTTTGGCGGGTGGCGCGAATATCATTGTAGACTGCGCGTACTTTGTTGCTAGCAGTTCCGAATTCGATCAGGTTCGTCATAGATGCAAACTCAATGGATTAGTTAAACTTGATTAAGGTCAGCCTTTTACTTTTATCATACGTTTCCAAAAAAATCGGTCTTCACGGAGACATCTGAGGTAGTTGACGCACCCTCTGATTTTGCGATGTTGACTTGTGGCTTTGCTATTGTGTCTATGCATCTGTAGAGGAAGTAATAATAGATCTTTCAGGTTATTGAAAAATGAGTATTGATGCAAAATTCCAATTACAGGACAAAAAAATTAAAAATACAATACCAAAATACTCCGAAATCATTACTAGGCAAAGATTTTAGATTAATATCCTTAAGTCCTTGCTGAGAGTGTCTTACCAGTCTCTTTTCCTGTTCTTAGATGCCATAGCATACTGCATAGGATTTTACAAATCCATGTTAGTCCTAGAGGTAAAACTAAAAAGCAAAACAGAACATTACGCACTCATTGATGCTGCGATTCTACAATCTCAAACTAATCGGTTCGCGTGACTTTAACTTCTATCAGATTGAGCAGATTAAACGTATCAGACTAGAAAAACGGGCTGATGGTTACTATGTTCAATTTTGTGTTGATGTTGATAGACGGGAAGAAGTTGAACCATCAAAAACTACTATCGGTCTAGATGTTGGTCTAAGTTACATCTACACTTATATAGCAATCTTAAATGGTTTGTGGAAGCGCACCCTGAAGGGGTGCGCTTCCACAAACCCAAAAATCTATAAAAGATTTAGGACTGCTGTAGTAATGGTCAAACTATTGAAAATCCACGTCATCATAGAAAGTCAGAGCATCAGCTTAAGTCGAGTAGTGATGCAATCTGGTCTATGTTTCGTGATTGGGTTGAGTATCTTGTCAAGGTGTTTGGTAAGGTAACGGTTGCAGTGCGGTCTCAATACACAAGCCAAAACTGCTCAAACCGCCGTAAGCAAGTTGTCAAAATATTGAGTCAGCTTACTCATCACTGATGTTACGTGGAAGTTTCTAAGACCCTCACCCCTAGCCCCTCTCCCATTAAGGGAGAGGGGAACAAGAAATTAGTCTAGCTCCCCCTCTCCCATCAAGGGAGAGGGGGCAGGGGGGGTGAGGGTAATATTTGTTCCACGTAACATCAGTCATCACTGTGGGCATTGTGGTACAGTAATAGATCGTGACCACAATGCGGCTCTGACAAATCAACTAGTAGAGAACATATGCTTACTATTCGCAAATCAGAAGAAAGAGGACATGCTAATCATGGGTGGCTCGATAGCTATCACACCTTCTCTTTTGCAAATTACTACGATCCGCAGCATATGGCGTTTCGTTCACTACGCGTAATTAATCAAGATCTAATTGCAGGTGGTAGGGGATTTGGCACGCATCCCCATCGTGATATGGAAATCATTACCTATATGCTAGATGGAGCATTAGAACATAAGGACAGCATGGGCAATGGTTCAATAATTCATGTTGGTGATGTGCAAAGAATGAGTGCAGGTAGTGGAATTACCCATAGTGAGTTTAATCTTTCAGCGACAGAAACTGCCCATTTATTGCAAATCTGGATTTTGCCTAATCAACGAGATATCACACCCAGCTATGAGCAGGTTTCCTTCTCTCAGGAAGAGAAGTTAAATCAGTTAAGACTGATTGCCTCTCCTGATGGACGTGATCGCTCTGTGAAGATTCATCAAAATGCCTATATATATGCATCAATCATCGAAGATGGTGCAGAGGTAACGCATAGTGTCAATCCTAACCGCTATGCATGGATACAGGTAGCAAGAGGGAATGTGTTAGTTAGCGATCGCTTGCTCCATGATGGCGATGCAATTTCTAGCGATCAAGCTGGCGATTTGAAAATTATTAGTCAAGGTAATGCCGAAATCCTCGTTTTCGACTTGGCATAAAGAAACTAAGATGAGGATGTTGCGCCACTCCTCATCTTAAGTCTTGAAATAGGGCTGATAATGGCTCATAGCTTGATAATCAAGCTGCCATACAGATGATGGCTCTAACTCATGTTTGATGTAGCGCGAAGTTTGCACCACCCAACCCGATAGATATTGAGGATCGGGAAGATGGATCTGATCAATAATCTGAGACTCAACTTTAACTTGCCAAGGTTTTGGTGTAGAACCCCATAGGCTAGATTCAACTTTGCCATCTTGTTCTAATACGCGAAATCTTAGTTGTAAGGGGATGGAACTATGATTACGAACTATTAAGTCTTTGTAACCATAAGCTACGGCAGCATCTTGCCCCAATGTGTAAAACCTTGATTCTCCATAGGCATCGATGCTATGGCAATGTCTTTCTAAAACCTGACAGCCAGCATAAAGCAATGTATTAAAAATATTGGTAGCAACTAAACATAAGCCACCACCTACATCAGTAAGCACTCGCCCACGCACAAACACTGGAGCATCTCGAAATCCATTGGATTTGCTAGGATTACCAACGCGATCGCTAAAGCTGAAGATCTTATTAGGAGCAAGGTTCAGTCCATCAATTCTTTGAGCAGCTAGTTGGAGGTTCCAAATTCGATTAGCTCTAATTTCTGCCGTACCTCGATCAGGAATTGGATTACTAGTTTCTATCCATTTATGAGGATACTGATCTGTATCATATTGATTTTGCTGTCTAGCATAGTAAAAAGGATATCCCTTAGCTAGAGATTTTGCATACTTTAGGCTATTGCGAATTGGCTTTTTAAAAGCGTGCCAGACTTGCTGCATATTCTAAAATCTCATAGTTCTAAAATATGAGGATAGACTAAATCCTCAGCTAAAAATATAGCTATTATCCAGTGTATTATAAAGAGAGAGAATGTTGGTAGAAAGCACCGCTATTCTTTTTTGGGGTTACAAGAGACGGCAGCTGTATTATTAATTTTCATATAAGTAGCTAAACATAAGTAAACTAAAAACCCAGAATTTTGTTCCGCCCGCTTAGCGGACGGAACAAAATTCTGGTTTGGGTTTTAATTAAGTAGAGCTACTTAATAGATCGCCATAGATCGTCTATGATAAATCCCTAAAGTATTAAGATAATTCTTCTTTAAGTTCAGGGATACTTTGCAAAATGTTGGACAATCGACATGAAATCGTTACAATACTTGCAACGAGGTACTAAGTATACTTCGTATCAAAATATCTAGAGACCTGTAATAACTGTGGGCACAACTAATCAAAACGACAACCAACTGAATCTACAATCGCCGGATTTACAGTCATTAAAGAAGCATAAAATTGTATTAACTGGTGGTGGTACTGCTGGTCACGTTAGCCCCAATCTTGCTTTAATTCCTGCCCTTACAGCCGATAATTGGGAAATTTTTTATATCGGCTCTAGTAATGGGCTTGAGAAGCAGCTTGTTGCAGAGGTGGGACTTCCCTACTACGGCATCTCTTCAGGGAAATTGCGTCGTTATTTTTCTTGGCAGAACTTCATCGATCCTTTCAAAGTGATTAAAGGCATATTTGATGCTTACGGGGCGATCGCCAAAATTAAGCCTCAAGTTGTGTTTTCTAAAGGCGGCTTTGTGACAGTGCCTGTGATTTTAGCGAGTTGGTTGCAACGGATTCCTGTAATTATCCATGAATCCGATTTTTCTTCAGGTTTAGCTAATCGACTCTCACTTCCATTTGCCACTAAGGTCTGCGTTACTTTCCCTGAAACTGCTAAGAACTTAGCAAAATATGGCTCTAAAGTGCAGCATACAGGATTGCCAATCCGCCCTGATATTCGTAATGGCAAGGCTGATCGAGGAAGAGATTTTTGTGGCATTTACGGAGACTTGCCAGTTCTATTTGTCGTGGGTGGTAGTACTGGTTCTGCCAAAATTAATTTGGTGGTGCGATCGATTTTGGATATACTTACGCAAAAGTATCAAGTAGTTCATGCCTGTGGCAAGGGACATCTTGATCCTAATCTCAAAGATTATCCGCGCTATTGTCAATTTGAATATTTAGGAACGGAGTTGGCGGATGTTTTGGCAATGGCGGATTTAGTGGTATCTAGATCGGGCGCTAATGCCATATTTGAGTTTCTAACTTTACGCAAGCCGAATTTATTAATTCCCCTTTCAAAACTATCCAGTCGTGGTGATCAGATTTTGAATGCAAAGTCTTTTCAATCACGTGGCTATAGTGCCGTTCTCTTTGAAGAAGATTTAACCAGTGAGAGTTTATTAAATGCGATCGCTGATTTAGATCAGCGTCGTGATGAATATATTCAAAATATGAGCCAAAGCAAGGATAATCGTGCGATCGCCCAAATTGTGGATTTAATCAAATCTTTTTCCGAAAAATAATAATAGTCCTATCACTATTGCGAGCAATCGATTCAGGAATATTGCCATGAATCATCTGTTGCAAAAAACCTTCATGACTTGCACCAAGCATGATCACATCACTGCGTTGTTGATTGGCTAGGTCTACGACGGCATCAGCAACTGATTTCGCACAAACGGAAATCTTACCAACGGAAAATCGTAGAGATTTGTAGAGTGCATCAGCACACTTTTCAAGTTGACTCGATTCATAATCTTTGTCATGGGGCGAAAATACTTGACAGAGATGAATTTCGGGATAAGGAGAAAGATGAATTAATGCAGGAAGGATGCATAATACATTTTCGGTGTTGGAACCACCAGAGATGAGAATCAACCAACGATTAAAAGAAATATTCGGCTTTTTAAATTCCTGTTTAAAGGGATTAAATTTTTGGAGGTGATCGCTGAATTTTACTAGCATCACATCACAATTTATCTGCTGTACCACTGTATCCACGATATCACCAATAATTCGCTCAGCGGATAAGGACTTTCCTTGCCAGCCAATTACTAGCAGATCATTATCGCGATCGCCAGCGACTTCTAAAATAACTTGACTGATATCATGGGCAACTCGCACCTGTGTATGCAGAGACACCTGTTTTAATTCCGCCGACACCGTAGCCGTTTGAAAAAGTTCCAAACTCGGATTTAAATCAATGGAAGTCTCCGATAGAGATAGATGGGGTGCGAGAGTAATTATATGCAGACATTCTAATTCGTAGTTACGTGCCTCAGCGATCGCTAACCCAATTTCAATTAAGTAGGGCGCGGTCTGAGGATTGCTTAAGGGCAAGAGCAATCTTCCTTTGCCTGTGGCAGTACCACGTCGCTGATAAACCAGATAGGAAGGCTTTGTAGTTTGAGGACTGACTCCCCGTAAGCGCTTAGCTTGAGCGCGGAGAATATCACTGCGAGTGATAATTCCTACCATTTTATGGCGATCAACCACTGGCAAGCGGGACAACTTGTAATAGGAAAGCAAATAAAGAACTTGAGAGAGACTTTCATCTGGACTAACGGTAATCGGTTTGGTGGTCATAATTTGTGAAATCTGCATATCACCCGATAGCTTTCTCTCGCTCACTTTGCCCAAATCTATTTGCGTGATGATGCCTACTAATTCGTCATCAGCTACTACAGGAAAGCCACGATGACTTGATCGCCCAAAAAACTGTATTGCCTCATCGATACTCATTTGTTCAGACAAAGCCTCCACTTGACGCTGCATCACATCTAACGCCCGCATTCCATCCCATAGTCCCTCGGTGACAATTTCTGTTTGTAAGTAAATCCCCTTGAGTTCCAATAAGCGCGTATACAAAGAGTTGGGTGCATATTTCTCAGCACAGAGATAGGCAACGACGCTCGTAATCATCAATGGCAAGATGATATTAAAATCCATCGTGATCTCAAACACAATCACAAATGCAGTAATGGGAACCTTTGCCACTGCCCCAAAAAATGCGCCCATTCCCGAAAGAGAATAGGTTGCAAGGGTTCCAATGCCTAAGAAAGAATGCTCTAAATTCCCCACCAATGAACCTAATGCTGCCCCTAAAATCAAACTCGGTACAAATAAGCCCCCCGGAGTCTCCGCACTACAAGCAATCAGAGTCAGGATAAAGCGCACTACAAAAGCTCCTGCCGTAATCTGCCAGTCTGATTGCCCCATCGCTAAAAATAGCTGTAAGCCAGAACTATCACGGAAGTCCATTGGTAGCATGGCGATCGCGATTCCCGAAAAACAACCAGCGATCGCAATCCGCCATGATAATCCCATCCGAAAGGTTTGGCGATTCCATCTGGTCACGTTAATCACGCTGTTGTTAAACAGAGCCGCAAACCAACCAACTAATATCCCCAGCAATAGCAAAAATGGAATCTCTTGAGCCGAGAACTGTACTTGTGGAATGGTTGGGCTTAATCCCTGACCCGTCAAGATTCGTGAAACTACGCCGCCAATAAATGAGGCAAGAATTGCTGTTCCCAAAGTCAAGCTAGAAACATCATGCAGCAATTCTTCGATCACAAATAGCACCCCTGCGATCGGTGCATTAAATCCTGCGGCGAGTCCTGCGGCAGCTCCTGCGGCGATCAGTTGACGCTGATATTCGGGCGAGTTGGGAATCCATTGGCTGACCTGTCCTGCGATCGCTGCCCCAATTTGCACTGTAGGACCCTGCCGACCAAGGGCTAAGCCTGAACCAAGAGATAAAACCGTGCTAGCTAACTTCACAAGTGCCACTCGAAAATTCAGTGCCACTGGGATATATCCAAGAGCCGCCTTAACTTGGGGAATGCCACTCCCTGAAGCCTCCGTAGCAAATTTTTCAATCAAGAATCCCGATAGAAATCCCCCAGTTAGCCCAATCAAAGGTAATGCAATCCAAGCAGGCATTTCTTGGGCAATATGGACGCGCCATCCCCCTAGCCAACCAATGCCCAGTCTGAGCACTACGGCTGCTAAGCCTGCCACTAAACCAATTAGGCAAGCTTCGATAATGGCTAACCTTTTGGGATTTAGCCATGTTTGCAACGCTGGTATTCCTAAAGCCATAAAAATCACTGAATTTGACGGTTTGCACCAAGGGAAATCACCATCGAGCCTAATACAACAGCGATCGCACCTAGATAACCTAGCCAGCTTAAAGGCGAAGGTGGCAAGAACTGCGGTACAAAATTGGGTAAGATTGCCGAAGCGATTAAAGTCACAAGGGGCGCAAGGGTAATCACTGCACTCACCCGTGAGGCTTCCCAATGTTCAAGAGCCGCAGCAAATGCGCCATAGGCAATCAAGGTATTCAATGCACAAAAAATCAGTGCTGCTAGAGGTAATGCTGAGAGGGTGAGAACTCTTTGCGGATGTGCCATTGGTGCTAATAAGGTAGAGGCACTGAGATATAGACATAGCAATACTGAGGCTGAGGGGAGATTCAGTAAGAGTTGTTTTTGGGCTAGTCCATAAAATGCCCAAACGATCGCCCCTAATATGAGCAGAGCATTGCCCCACATATAGGTATCAAAACTGGTAATTAGCGATTGCAATTGGTCATGGGAAAAAAGCAACAAACCGCAAACAAGAATCGCGACACCGCCCCATTGTTTATAGTTATATTTCTCCTTAAAAATGACTAGGGAAGCCATCCCCATAATTACAGGTGCGATTTGGGTAATAACCTGAGCATTATTTGCGGAGGTTTTGCCTACCCCGATTAAGAACAAAACATAGTTCATCGTTAGTCCACAAACGGCAACTAAGAAAATGGGTAGAGAAACTTTGCGTAGTTGTTGCCACGTTGGTAATTTATGGCGTAAAGCGAGGTATCCCCCTAGCAAAATCCCTGAGACCGTAAAGCGAAACCAAGTAACTGTAAATGGATCTAGCTCCTTTAGGACTATCTTGAGCGCGATCGCCAGTAATCCCCAGAGCAAAACTGTAAGCAGTGATAGAGCCAACCCTAAACGCGATCGCCCAGAAACTTGATGTAGAGGCATTGAAGTTGGTACTTATAAAATCAAAGGTGAGTGTAAAACACTCACCTTTGATTTTACGAAAACATTTCAACGCTAGAGGAGTAAATTGGCTCGACATGGATGGCAATAACTCGCTTGGGTCGCACTAGCAAAATTTCATTTAGCTCTGCCTTAACAGGAATGGGCATGAGATCATCCTCATTTGCCTTTGCCTTAAATTGCGACGCATACCAAGTTTTGACTTCTTCGATTGTGGTAAATCTAGTTATAACTTCTTGCCCACCTTCTAGCTTTAAATGCACGATGTATTCATTAGGCTTTCTGGGTTCTCTCGGCATCTCGATCTACTCCGTCTAAATTTCGCGTAATCATGCTGAATTATATAGCAAATGCTAGTAGGGGCAATTCGTGAATTATCCATTGCCCTTATAACCAAGGCTTAAAGTATAGAACCCATTTGGTATCTTAGGAAGCTTTAGCAAGGCGCTTAAGCATAAATCAGATAAAGCAAAGGTGGATTCTGGCATTGATCCATCCAAGCATTAGAACGTTCGACAACCCAACGCATCGGAATGACCACAAAACCAGATATCCCCAAAGCCTGCTTCTGCTGCTTAGACATTTTCGGTGCCACCTTAAACCGAATCTTGGTCATAATTTGCGGGTAAATTGCTTCTAAAGACAGACTTGCCTTGGTGCAAAGGGTGAAGAATGGCAAACCGAGAGCATCCGCGCCGAGATTTTTCTTGATCCCATTCGTGGCTTTGTAGGAGCAAAAAACTTTTGACTCAGTGCTTGCGTTACAGGTATTTTTGGTTGCTTTGGAATCGACGATGATTAAGGTTGTCAACTTTGGCTTTTTTTCTGCTTGTGCTCTTACTTGCTGGTGTAGTGCCGTCATGATTTCTCTCACTACTCCTGATGCTCTCCATTGCTTGTAGTGCCAATATACTGTGGAGTATGGGGGTAAATCTTTGGGTAAGTCTGCCCAATTACATCCATTTTTGAGTTGATAAAATACTCCATCTAATATTTGTCGTTTTGTCCATGTTGGTGTATGGGTCTTCTTTTTCTTAGGCAACAGAGGTTCGATTATCTCCCACTCTTGATCGCTTAGGTTGCTGCTATATCCAATATTTACCTCCTTTTTCCTTTCTTTCTAAGATACCAAATGGGTTCTATATTTAAGGGCTCTGGTTAGCTAATTTAGTAAACCCTACCTAGACACAAAACAGATTACTATTTTTTGAGATATCCATCGCGTTAGCTACTTTAACGATGTTCTCTAAATTTTTAAATGAACTATCTTTATTTGCATGGCTTTGCTTCTAGTCCCAATTCCTATAAAGCTACCTATATGCAGCGAAGGTTCACGGAATTAGGACTAACGTTGCATGTACCAGATCTGAATCTTACTGATTTCTCCAAAGTTACCCTTTCGGATCAGCTAGCTTACCTCGATCGCACCTATCTCCAAAACCAAGAACCGATCGCTGTAATTGGCTCGAGTCTCGGTGGATTTTTGGCTGTATTACTTGCGGCTCAAAATTCATTAGTACAGAAATTGGTCTTATTTGCTCCAGCTTTTGGCTTTGGCGATCGCATTACCCAAAACATCGGTGCAGAGAATATCGCGCAATGGGAGCAGGATGGCAGCCGCGAATTTTATCACTATGGCTTAAAACGTAATGTAAATTTACAATTTCAATTTTTAGTTGATGCTCAAAAATATTCAGAAGCACAACTCACGCGATCGCTACCGATTCTGATCTTTCACGGCATCCATGATGAGGTTGTACCTGCATCTCTGAGCAGAGAATTTGCCAAAAAGCGATCACAGGTAATCTTAAAATTACTCAATGATGATCATGCCCTTGGCAGTGATTTAATAAATATTTGGCAAGATACCAAACAATTCTTGGAAATCAGCTAGAGTGTAAATACTCATTCCAAAGGGTAGTTTCCTTTGATACAAAATATCCGCTAGGATTTTAGACTAGCAGTTGCATTTAAGAATAAGGTTTAAAAACCGTTGAAAAATATCATCAAAACGCTGCAAGCCGACTTCAAGATCATTTTTGATCGCGATCCAGCCGCCCGTAATTGGCTAGAAGTCCTATTATGCTACCCAGGACTCCATGCTATATGGCTCTATCGCTTTGCCCATTGGCTAAATATGCT
Source organism: Pseudanabaena sp. M53BS1SP1A06MG (assembly GCA_020404105.1). Lineage (GTDB taxonomy): Bacteria > Cyanobacteriota > Cyanobacteriia > Pseudanabaenales > Pseudanabaenaceae > Pseudanabaena > Pseudanabaena mucicola_A. The sequence continues at coordinate 16,062 of JADBWH010000118.1, forward strand.
CAAGCTTCCTGTGATCCCTCGGATGATCTCACAGATGGCAAGGTTCTTTACAGGCATTGAGATTCATCCTGGGGCAAGAATTGGTAAGGGAGCATTTATTGACCACGGTATGGGCGTAGTAATCGGAGAAACAGCGATCGTTGGTGAATATGTTTTGATTTACCAAGGTGTTACCCTTGGCGGTACGGGTAAAGAATCAGGCAAGCGTCATCCTACCCTTGGCGATAATGTGGTTATTGGTGCAGGAGCTAAAGTCCTTGGCAATATTGAAATTGGTAGTAATTCACGGATTGGTGCTGGCTCGGTGGTCATCAAATCTGTGCCTCCTGATTGCACTGTAGTTGGTATTCCTGGTCGAATTGTGCATCGTCATGGTGCCAAGGTTTCGGCACTCGATCATAGTCAAGTTCCCGATCCTGAAGGTGATGTTATTCGTTCTCTGATTGGACGTGTGGAGCAACTAGAGAGAAGTATTGAGTTGCATAGTTTACATCCTGTCAATAACTACATTATTGATTCAGAGTTACTCAAGAATGTCCGCCCCCGTCATCTCGTACCTTCAGATCATTTTGACCGTCATCAAGAGTATGAAGGTTTTTCTGAAGGTGGCGGCATTTAGTCCTGCAATAAATTGAATTCTATAAGCCCTGCAATAAATTGCGGGCTAAGATCAAAAACCCGTTTCAACGTGTTGATTTTGATTTTTAAATTGATTTTGACTTAATTTATGGAGTCAGTTTTAACTGACTCTAGCTTTCAGCAAAGAAATTTATTTCTTGGTTTTTCTTAAACTGTACACTCTCATGCGTTTTGCTCCAAACGATCCTACTCAGAATCCAATTGAGGATGTGTGGTAGCAAGCAAAGCGTTTTATCCGTCAGTACTATCACTTATAGCGGTTTTCAAATGAGTGTGTACTCATTTGAAAACAAAAAATCAGTCCCATTAAGAGTTTTGAGTTTTCATTTTGCCGTAGGCAAAATGAAAACCACTATACTAAAGAACTTTAACAATGTGAAGAGGTTATTTGAGTTAGTCACTCATCTTCAAGTCTTTTGCTTTGAGAAGATTTTTAAGTATGGCTTTTTTCCACAACTCATTTAGGATTGCTATATATATTTCTTTGGATGACTTTAAACAGTTAACTTCTGAGTAAAAACGGCTACGAAAATTCAGCAAGTGCGCGAAGAGTATAGCAAAGGTGAGTAAATCACCTTTGATCAATATCTTGCTCAGAAATAGCTATGACTTACATAATTATCGTCACCAAGTCTATCCAAAAAGATTTAGACAGTCTTCCTAATGACATAAAAACGAGGTTTTACAGCAAAATATCACAACCATCCGAAAATCCACGTCCTGATGGAGTAACCAAGTTAAAAGGTTATGAAAATGAATATCGAATTAGAATCGGTGATTATCGGTTTCGTTATGAAATTCTCAATAAATCAAGAATCAGAAGAAATCGGTGATGAAGTAGTGGCACAAATGAATCCCACAACTGGCACTATTGAAAACTTAGCAATTCTCTTTTTTTCTAAACGTCTACAAACTACCAATATTTTTCAACTGCCAGTTATCGCCGATCTCCAACTTGTAAGCTTGTAATATGATTTTTTTGAGTTAGAAGAGATCGCCACATCCATAAATCTATCAACAAACAAACGGTGATTTACTTTTTTTCAACTAACTCACCTTGCAAATATCTATGAACAATATCCTGAACAAAGTTAGATACAGAAATTCCAAGTTGATTGGCTAAGCTATAAATTTTGTCAGCATCTTGAGTTGACATATGCAATTCAATCTTTTGCTTTAAAATTTGCTGCTTCGCCATATTTTGAAAACGAGACAGCTCTTCTTGTTTATTAGCAATACTAACCCATTCATCATTCTCAATGCTTTCTAGTAATTCCTGTTCTTCTATATTTAAATGTTGCATAGTTCCTAATCTCCTAAATATATCTTTTTCATTTTGCGGCTAGGAAAAATTGTTTTTAGAAAAACACTTAATTCGCTCTCAACATAAGGTACACAATACACATATCCTTAAATAGCGACTATAAAAACTGATTGATTAGAATACTTATCAGAACTAGGATGCTCAATACTGTTTAACAAATATCCATCAGCGATCGCTTCCACAATATCTTCAAAAGATACACCTCTTTCCTGTTGGAGTAATTTATTTTTTTCATCACTCCAAATAAACGCTTTCACAATGTAAACCCAAATATCTCATAGCGATAACCTACAAACAATAAAAATTAGGATGAGTCTATGAATGGCTCACCCTAATACTATATGCAAAGCAACTAACTACTTCACGATCGCCTATCCATCTCATAAACAACGATCGCCCCGCTAAAAAATCAACCAAACAGTGATCGCTATCTATATACATCTCTCCGATGAGCAACTTTAACCACAGTAACCACAAGTATTCGATCCTGTATTTCGTAAACAACGCGATAGTTACTAAAAACGCGAATTCTATAGAGATTGACTTCCCCTTTTAACTTCTTACATCCATCAGGGCGTGGATCATCTGCTAGTAACTCAATCTCTGAAATGATTACTTTTCGAGCAGTTTCATCAAGTTTGCGAAGCTCTTTCAAAGCAGATGGCTTAAAGCCAATTTCGTAAGGCATCTAGACAATTCCTAATTCTTTTTTGACATCTACCAAGTTAATAAATCCATCCTCCTGTAAAGCAATTTTTGCATCCGCAATATCTTCGGCATCTTCCATTTCTTCCAAAACTTGGTTTAGTATCATTCTAGAAGAAATAGACCCTACAGCTATATCCTTCTGATTTTGACGAAACAAACGAACCAGCCTTAATAATTCTGGGATGTACTCTTCGGGAGTTTGTTCAAGTTCTGATAATAGTTCAAGACGTGGATTTATCATCATATTCACCTTTTACAAAATTTGTAAAAATTAGGGTGAGCTGGAATAACTCACCCTATCATTATAATTAAAAAAGTTTAGGATCTGTATCTAATCGCCTATCCATCACCCACAACCAAAAATCGCCCCTCTAAAAAATCAACCAAACAGCGATCGCCTATCCAATCCACATAACCAGCGATCACCCCTCAAAAAAATCAACCAAACAGCGATCGCGCCTACTAATAAACTTCATCATGAGAACCAACGTTAAGAAGTACAATCTCCTCCTCATTAGTTTCTTTGTTTTTCTCAATCGAAAAAATGATCCGACAATCGTAACCGCAAGAACAAGCTCTCAACCCTTCATATTCGCCCTTGAGACGATGGGACATTAAGTTAGGTGCAAAAATATCTTCCGTCATTTGCAGTAATGTTTTCTCAACTTGTTGCTGTAAATTAGCATTACGATTGACAAACTTCTTCAAAGCCCTTTTGAACTTAGAAGTGACAACCAGCTTTCTCATACTACCTCAGCATCATTCAGATAACTACGCAAATCCATAATGGCCGCCTCAGCCGTCTGAGATTTAAGAACTCCAGATCGATACTCTGCTAAACCTTCACGACATTCTTCAAGTATTTCTTTTCTTCTTACCTCAGCATTCCTTTTTCTCAGAATATCAATTAAGATTTCTTGCTGCTCTATCGATAATTGACTTACGGCATCAAGCGCACTTTCAAATGTAATCATATTAATAATTTTAGTTGCTAAAAGTTAGAGTGAATTCTAAAAACCTTTTTTATTATTATAACCAGAAACTTCTATTTGCTTGCTTAATTGCCTATCCATTTCATAAACAGCGATCGCCTATGCATCCCATAAACAGCGATCGCCCCTCAAAAAATAAATCAAACAGCGATCACCTATCCATCCCACATAAACAGCGATCGCCCCTTTAAAAATTTAAACAACCAGCTATCGCCCCTCAAAAAATAAATCAAACAGCGATCGCCTATCCAACCACCACAAACAGCGATCGCCTCTCTAAAAAACAAATCAACCAGCGATCGAGCGATTTTACCCATGAAATGAATAGGCGATTCTATGCAGCAATTTGCTGATAATCAATCTCTGGAATACCCACCCGTTCTTTAGCGTGTTCAATCGCCATACTACAAAGTTGACCATCCTCATCCAAATACAATTCAGTTAAACCTCACATATATCATCCTCTGGCGGATGCAACCCTGTTTGAGTCCAAAAAAGTCTCGTAGCGCGGATCGAGTCCTCTTGCGGATATCTCAGATCGTTAAGATCGAAGCGATCGCAGGTTGCTCGACCGACTGCCGTAATCCCCTTAATTTCAGTACCGTTATTTATCCAAACAAAATTTTCTGACCAGTATTGCTTGCGAGGATTAAAAATTGGCACGACTTCCTGAGTTTGGGGATCGATCGCTTCAACAAAGTTATAGCGTCTCTCATTGCAACGGCGGCAAGCAAGCGCAAGATTATCAACATTATCCGAGCCTCCTAGCGATACAGGAATCAGGTGATCAAGAGTAAATCGAGAAGCACTAAGTCGCTCTGGTGAATGGCAATATTCACAAACAAATTTTGCCCGTTCGCGGACAATTTGCCTTATAGCATCAGGAATTGACATTTTGAGCAGCAAGCATTGCATTAATATGAGTAAAAATCCGATCTAGCTCTCCAATGGTTTCTAATTCAGGAATCTCTTCAACAGAAAGCGGTTCTACTTTTCTTTTCTCTAAAAGCAACTCCATCCGATCCTGTAGGCGATCGCTAAACTTAAACAGATTGAGATTTCCAACCTTCTCGACACAAATCTCATGAATTAGCAATGACGGTTTGACAAGTGTTGCAGTCATAAATTTACTCTGATTGACTAGATTATTAATTCAAACGCGATATTTTTGTTGATCATCAATAACCATGTGATGATTAGCAGCAATTAATTCGGGAATCATTTGTTTAAGTTTATTAGTCAGGCGATCGAGGTTATCAGCTTCCGTCACCAAGCCCAAAATATCTGGACTTTCAGCAACCCAGACCTGAGCCTCTTGATCCCAAAACGCCTCAATTTTGTAATGACTAGTCATGCACAACAACCGATTAACTTAGTTTCTATTATAGCTATTGATGAATAGGCGATCGCCGCACTCATAAACCTATCAGCAATCAAGCGATTTTACCCATGAAATGAATGGGTGATTTCTAAGCAGCAACCTGTTGATAATCAATCTCTGGAATACCCACCATTTCTTTAGCGTGTTCAATTGTCATACTGCAAAGCTGACCATCCTCATCTAAATCCAACAAAGTATTCTCATCTAAATCCCGTGTTTCCGCAGGTGCTTTTTGAGAAAAGACGATATACAGAGTGTCAGTATCCGCAAAATATCTGGTTTTCATGCTTCTATCCCCTTGAAGTTTCTATCAAAAAAAAGGCGTAACGTTTATACTAGTGTTTAAACATTTCTCTTGTGAAATATTATTATGACTGAAGTAATCCTTGACATCAAAACATGGGGCAATAACTTAGGAGTCCGACTTCCCGCCGCGATCGCTCGTGCTGCCCATCTCCACGTCAACCAAAGAGTCAAACTATCTGTTGTCGATAATCAAGTCCTGATTACACCTGTAGACGAGCCATTAACCCTTGAACAAAGACTAGCTAAATTTGATCCAGCCCGACATGGTGGCGAAGTGATGGCAACATCTCAAAGGCTCGGCGCAGAGCAATGGTAAAAAAGCTATGGATACCTGATCGCCAAGACATTATCTGGATCGACTGCAATCCACAGGTTGGACAGGAAATGAAAGACGTTCATCCTTTTCTAGTACTATCACCACGCATTTTTAATGACAAAACAGCGATCGTAATTGGTTTACCGATGACAACAGCCGCATACAATGCCGACAACCCTTTTGCAATCTCCGTCGGAAAAGTTGCAGGACGTAAAGCTAGTAAAACTAGTTATGTTCTCTGTCATCAGCCCAAATCCTTTGATTGGCGATTACGCGGGGCAAAACCTCATCCTCTGGGCAAGCTGAACAGTGAATTATTTGCTCAAGTGTGCGATCGCCTTAATCAAATAATCCAGTTGTAAGATTTACTTCAGGTATTATCGGAAAACCCAAAAGCGCTTTTTCTATTTGCCAGCTTGTAATGTGATTTTTTAATCTTAGAGGCGATCGCCTCACTCATAAATCTATCAACAAGCAATCAAGCAATTCTATCTATGAAATGAATAGGCGATCGCCCTTTAAAAAATTTATCTCTGTCTTTGAGAAATCTCTAAAAGCACCTGACACAGAATAATTTCAGGAGATTCTTTAATATCATCGCCTTCATGCTTATGATGGGGAAAAGTAGAAACTTCAGCATGGTGGGGAGCGTTATCATAGCGAAAAATCATGACTTGATTTTCATCCATATTTGGAAATTCTCGAATCGTTTGCTCAATCTCGATAAAATAAGCCTCAATCATCTCAACTCGCTAAGCTGCATCTGATTGTGACAAAGCATTTCGTACAAACCTGACCAAACCATAAAATCTGCATCATCTCCTAAAATACCTTGAGAAAATCTCTCTTGAAAGTCTTCAGAAGTCATTTGATATTTTTGTTCAAATTCTTTTAAATCCAATCGCAAATTTAAGATCCCTTTCTGTAATTCTGCAATTTGATAGGAAATAATATTCCTTGCAAACATCTCAGTATCTTGCACCTGACTTAAAATTTTTCTAAGTCTTTGTTCTGTTTGTGGTTCAACCGATAGATGAAAGTCAATCATAGTTTTTTGTTGAAATGATGGTGATAGATTTTATTTTAACCTTCAAGATAATGTATGAAAGGCGATCGCTAAGCCACTGCAAACTCAGTTAACTTCCGAGTCTCAGGGTCATGAAAAGCCAAAACAATATCAGACTTAGGGATACCTTCCGTTAACAACTCATTAGCAATACCATCCTCAGTCCAATCCTCTTCAATATAAACTTTCTCATTTTTAATGCGAACGTGAACATGAGTATTATTAATTCTTTTCTGATTAACCCAATCTATCGACTTCCATAGATAATGATCATGGACTTCATCAAAAATCAAGCAGGTTTGATATTTTTTTCTAGCCGAGCGATTAGCAAGATGATCATGCTCAGTTAATATATTTTTAATGATTTGACGATAGTTAATTAGCTTGTCCATTGCACTATCTCTTCCTTTTCTATATTTACAACAAGTAAAGCAAGTTGATTTAATTTGACTAGAACTTGAATTGATTTTCTTTGAAAGAAGGTGTTATAAACCTCATCTTTAATAGACAAGTAAATCTCTTCGTATTCATCTTGTAATAATCGAATTAAATCACGGTAAATTATATACTGTCCCAAAGCTAACTCAAAATCTTTGACCAGTGAAAGACTGATAAAGCTTTTGATTTCAATAATAATTTTTCGTTGCCTTTGGGTTTCTGAAATAAACTTTTCCACAGCTAAGTCAGGATAAAGTTCAAGATCCTCATATTCCAGAGGATAGGGATCACCCGTAATTGTCCAACCATCCTTAACTAAAGCATTTTTGATAGCTTCATGGTAAGTATCTTTTGCCATAATTTCTCATTTTTACTTACTATATATTAACAAATCCAGTATCTATTCACTCCCCATAACCAGCGATCGCCCCTCTAAAAAATAACCAACCTGCGATCGCCTATCCATTCCCACAACCAGCGATCGCTCCATGATGGGGTTCTTTATCTCATAGATTCTATATTATTCTTTTTAGTTGTTTATAGACTTCATCATCGTTCCGTTTCTCAATTAATAAGATTTCTAGTGTTTGCTCTTCCACAAAATAAACTATCCGATATTCACCAATATCGGCTCTGTGATAGGGATAACCTTTTAACTTTAGAGAATCTTGAGGGTAAGGATTTGAGATTAATTCGGTAATTTTGGTTGCAACTTGTTTGGCGTGCTTTTCTGAAAGCTTTTTTAAGCGTTTAGCAGCTTGTCGAGACAGGTTAACTTTAAGCATTTAGAATCTCTGACAATAAAGCCTCGCTTTCTGTAATGCCGATGAAACCTTCTTGTCTGGCTTGATCTGCTTTTAGAGCCAAAAATTGATTTTCTAAATCCAAAAATCTTTCAAATTCTTCAACCGACATCATAATGGCGACACTACGCCCTTTTTTGGCTATTTGCACTGGTTCTCTACGAGCTAAGTCTAATAGTTCGCCAAAGCGGTTTTTAGCTTCTGATGCACCTAATGTTTTCATGGTAATAGTTCCTAGCACTGTTGTTAGCCATTATAACCATATTGGCTATTTTAGCTATTATCGCCCCCTCAAAAAATCAAACAAACAGCGATCGCCTATCCATTCCCATAACCATCGATCGCCACTCAAAAAAATAAACCAATCAGCGATCGCCTATCCATCCCTACAAACAACGAACGCCCCTCTAAAAAATCAGCCAAACAGCGATCGCCTATCCACCCCATAAACAGCGATCGCCCCCACAATCAAATCAACCAAACAGCGATCGCCTATCCATCCTCACAAACAGCGATCGCCCCTCAAAAAAATAACCAACCTGCGATCGCCTATCCATCCTCACAAACAGCGATCGCCACTTTACAAAAATCAAACACCGATCGCCTATCAAAAAAATCAATCAACCAGCGATCGCCTATCCATTCCCACAACCAGCGATCGCCTCTCAACAAATTAACCAAACAGCGATCGCCTATCCATCCCATAGCCAGCGATCGCCCCTCAAAAAATCAATCAAACAGCGATCGCTTCTCAAAAAAATCAACTAAACAGCGATCGCCTCAATCACAATCTATCAAACAAGAAAAAATAAATTATCGTTTAATTTGCTTCGGAAAATCAGGGACTAGCAATGATTGCTCTAGTTCCCCTTGCTCATTATAAAATCTTATTCTACCTTGTTCATTACACAGCCACACTTCAAGAGCTTGAGCTTCAAAATACAACTTCTTCTTAAATTCCATTTCACCCAAAGTGTTGCCGATAGATTTAACTTCTATACAAATTTCTGGGGCAATAGAGGCTGACACTTCATCTTGGATTTTGTCAAATCTTGCTTCCGAACACCAGACAACATCAGCAACCTTAACTCCATCTGTTGTGTCGATCGCACATTCTGGCATTACTTCTCCATTGTTTAATAAAGATTCCAATAGACGTTGGATTCTCCCTTGATGAAAAGAATGTTTGATTTTGACTGGACTCATAACGATTTGCCCCCACTTATTTAGCTCAATTTTGAAGGGTAAATCTTGTAGCTGTCTATTCTCACAAACTTCTTCCCATTTCATAATTAATTACCTAGAGCAATTAATATAATCATAACTTATTTGTCAATATTTTAGACGACATGGCGATAGCCCCAACCTCAAACTCATAACCAGCGATCGCCTATCCATCCCTACAAACAACGAACGCCCCTCTAAAAAATCAGCCAAACAGCGATCGCCTATCCACCCCATAAACAGCGATCGCCACTTTACAAAAATCAAACACCGATCGCCTATCAAAAAAATCAATCAACCAGCGATCGCCTATCCATTCCCACAACCAGCGATCGCCACTTTACAAAAATCAAACATCGATCGCCTATCAAAAAAATCAATCAACCAGCGATCGCCTATCCATTCCCACAACCAGCGATCGCCCCTCTAAAAATTAAAGTAAGGCGATCGCCTTATTATTAAGCTGATTTTAGGTGAGTGACTGGAATTTGCTCAATTCTCTCAGGAGAGCTTTTGCCAGTTGCAACGGCATGGACAGCATGAAGAATATCGGCTGAATAGTAGCGATTACGGCAATTATCACAAACACCAATGGTTACATTTTCGAGGATGACAAATCCATCTCTATGTTTGAAAACCTGCTGTTTAATGGTTCGAGGTTGAACTGTTCCTTCACAATACTCGCATTGATATCCATACATAAGATTAGACCTCAAGTTCAGTAATTTCATAAACTGTGATGATTAGATAGCGTCCGTTGCTAAGAAAACGTCCAACCACGCCAACTGGCGTTTGTTGATCTAGTGCAGTTCCAGCTACGACATATTTTGTGCCTCTCGGATCATCTTTTTCTACTCGAATAATACGACCACTCAAAACTGCTTCCTCAATGTCTAAAATAGTTAGCAGATCTTCTGCCATTTCTTCCATTGCATGGGCGGTAATATCATACTGACGGAGACGAATCTTTTCTCTGATGCAGTAAATGTCGTTTGGTGGCACTTGTTTAGTTGCGATCGCTACTCTAGTTAATAATAGCAATTTATTCGCAATCCTTGTTTCATCGCCCCTCCACCCTCAACAAACAGCGATCGCCTATTCACCAAAAATTAAAGCAAGGTGATCGCCTATTCATTTACCATAAACAGCGATCGCCTATCCATTCCTCAACAAACAGCGATCGCCCCTCAAAAAAATCAACCAACCAACCAGCGATCGCCTATCCAATCACCAACAAACAGCGATCGCCCCTCTAAAAAATAAACCAAACAGCGATCGCCTATCCATCCCTACAAACAACGAACGCCCCTCAAAAAAATCAGCCAAACAGCGATCGCCTATCCATCCCATAAACAGCGATCGCCCCTCAAAAAAATCAACCAACCAGCGATCGCCTACTCATCCTCACAAACAGCGATCGCCTATCTAATCTCCAACAACCAGCGATCGCCCCTCTAAAAAATCAACCAAACAGCGATCGCCCCGTTATTTCGTCTATGATAAAAATGTAGATTGAGATTTAATAAATAATTTATGTTAAATTTACAGCTAGAAGAGCTAAAACCTTTACTCAAGGAAGTCTTGCACGAGTTGCTAATGCAAGAACGTAGCTGGATTTTAGATTTATTTTATGAGGCTATGGAAGATGTGGCGATGGCAAAAGCGATCGCTGAGGGGAAAGATAGTGAGAATGTGGGAAGAGATGAAATATTTGAATTGTTTGAGCGCTAAGTATGCAGGTTGAGTTTCGTAAGACTTTTAAGCAAGATTTAAAAAACCTCAAAGATAGTAAAGTTCTGAAACGTATTCAAAAAGTCGTTGAAGAAGTTGAATTAGCGAATGGCTTGTCAGATATACGCAATATCAAATTGCTTCAGGGACATGAAGATTTTTACCGAATCCGCGTGGGTGATTATCGTATTGGATTATTTGTAGAGAGGGAAACTATAGCTTTTGTTCGAGTTTTACATCGTAAGGAAGTTTATCGTTATTTTCCTTAAAGCTAAGTCTCTGTGATGACCTTCAAACTTTTCGCCCCTCAAAAAACAAATAAAAAATCAATCAAACAGCGATCGCCTATCCAACCACTACAAACCGCGATCGCCACCCCTAAAAAATAAATTAAGCAGCGATCGCTAAGCTACCGCAAACTCAGTTAACTTCCGAGTCTCAGGATCATGAAAAGCCAAAACAATATCAGACTTAGGAATATCTTCCCTTAACAACTCGTTTGCAATACCCTCCTCTGTCCAATCATCCTCAATATAAATCTTTTGATTTTTAATACGGATATGTACCTGAATATTTCTATATTTTCTCTTGTCTTGCCAACCCATTAAAAACCAAAAATATTGATCGTGAATCTCATCAAAAACTAGACAGCTCTCTCTTTCTCTAATATTAGAATTAGAAGCCCAGCTATGATACTCAGTCAAAATCTTTTTGATGACATCACGATACTTATCTAATCTATCCATTGTAAGATTTCCTCCTGCATTGTATTCACAACCAATAACTTAATTGAATCTATGCGTATCAGGTCTTGAATTGAATCTCTTAGAAAAAAGTTTTGATAACTACTTTCCTTGATGGCTAGATAAAGAGCGTATTCAGGAGCAGTTAACTGGATTAAATTTCGATAGAGAATGTACTGCCCTAATGCTAATTCAAAATCTCGCATTGGTGAAGGACTTAAAAAACTTTTAACCTCAACCACAATTTTTTTGCCTTGTCGTTCAGCCGCGATCGGCTTCTCGGCGGCTAAGTCAGCGAACAAATCAACATCCTTATATCGAATCAAATAAGGGTCAGCCGTGATCACCCAGCCATCTTTGATGAGGGCATTTTTTATTGCATCATGATAAAGGTCTTTGGCTGGCATAGCTCTAAATCTAAAAAATGAGGGTGAACTAATTCATCCACCCCCATTATACGCAAAAAAGTTAACTACTTCGCGCCTACAGGTATACCCAAAATGTCCTCAATGCGCGGCATATCCTCTATGGCAATCACCCGACCTTGATCTTCAAAATTGCTAATCTGGTCGAAGTTGAGATAGCGATAGAGGTCACTGGCAAAAGGATCGATTTTCTTGGTGACGATCGCTTGATATTCTTCCACAGTTGGAATCTTGCCTAGTAAGGCACAGACTGCCGCGAGTTCGGCGGAACCGAGATAGACTTGAGCATCCTTGCCCATGCGGTTATTGAAGTTGCGGGTGGAAGTGGAGAAGACGGTCGCGCCATCAGCAACACGGGCTTGATTGCCCATGCAGAGAGAGCATCCGGGAACTTCTGTTCTGGCTCCAGCCACACCAAAGGTGCTGTAGATTCCTTCTTCTTTGAGTTGGAACTCGTCCATGCGGGTAGGTGGTGCGACCCAGAGACGTGCCTTGACGGCGGCTTCCTTTTCGAGAACCTTGGCGGCGGCGCGGTAATGTCCGATATTGGTCATGCAGGAACCGATAAATACCTCATCCACGCGATCGCCTGCTACTTCGGAGAGCAACTTCACATTGTCAGGATCGTTAGGTGCAGCCACAATTGGCTCCTTGATTTCATTGAGATCGATCTCGATGATTTCTGCATATTCCGCATCAGGATCGGCTTCCATTAATACAGGATTGGCAAGCCATTCTTCCATTTTGGCGATACGACGTAAGAGGGTCTTGGCATCGCTATAGCCGCGAGCGATCATGTTCTTCATGAGAGCAACATTCGATCGCAAATATTCGGCAACGGTCTCTGTGCTGAGCTTGATCGTACTACCAGAGCAGGAACGCTCGGCAGTGGCATCGGTGAGTTCAAAGGCTTGTTCCACTTTGAGATCTGGCAAACCTTCGATTTCCATAATCCGACCTGCGAAGACATTCTTTTTGTTCTTCTTTTCAACGGTGAGCAAGCCGCGTTGAATGGCAACGTAGGGAATCGCATTGACGATATCGCGCAGTGTTACCCCCAGTTGCAATTCGCCTTTGAAGCGAACTAGTACCGATTCGGGCATATCGAGAGGCATGATACCAAGGGCAGCAGCAAAGGCAACCAGTCCTGAACCTGCGGGGAAGGAAATGCCCAAGGGGAAACGGGTATGGGAATCGCCACCAGTACCAACGGTATCGGGCAGAAGCATTCTATTTAACCAAGAATGGATAATGCCATCGTTAGGACGTAGAGCTATGCCGCCACGATTGGAGAAGAAGTCGGGAAGTTCTTTATGGGTTTTGATGTCGGTGGGTTTGGGATAGGCGGCGGTGTGGCAGAAGCTCTGCATCACCAAGTCAGCGCTAAATCCTAAGCAAGCGAGTTCTTGCAACTCATCGCGAGTCATGGGACCTGTGGTATCTTGAGAGCCAACGGTGGTCATCAAGGGTTCGCAGGAAGTGTAGGGACGCACACCAGCCACACCGCAAGCTTTGCCCACCATCTTTTGCGCGAGGGTGTAGCCTTTGCCTGTGTCGGTGGGAGTGGCAGGAAGGATGAACACATCACTGGCAGGAAGTCCCAGAGCCTGACGGGTTCTGGCGGTGAGACTACGACCGATTAAGAGGGGAATGCGTCCACCTGCGCGAACTTCATCGGCGATCGTGTCGGGGGTGAGGCTGAATGTGGAGAGAGTTTCACCTGCGGCGTTGGTGATTTTGCCTAAGCGAGTGTGAATTGTAATCACATCGCCAGTTTCCAATTTGGTGACATCACACTGAATTGGTAAGGCTCCTGCGTCTTCAGCAGTGTTAAAGAAGATCGGCGCGATCGTACTTCCTAAAATCACACCGCCCGATCGCTTGTTGGGAATGAAGGGAATGTCGTTGCCAATGTGCCACAGCACTGAGTTAATCGCAGATTTGCGCGAAGAACCTGTTCCCACGACATCACCGACAAAGGCGACGGGATGACCCTTTTGCTTGAGTTCGGCAATGGTTTGCAGACCATCGGGAATGCGTGACTCCAACATACAGAGAGCATGGAGAGGAATGTCGGGACGGGAGAAGGCTTGAGAAGCGGGTGAGAAGTCATCGGTATTGATTTCACCTGTGACTTTAAATACGGTCACGGTAACAGTTTCAGGTAAGGCGGGGCGACTGGTAAACCATTCGGCAGCAGCCCATGAATCGATGACGGCTTTAGCTCTGGCGTTAGTTTGCGATAATTCTAAAACTTGATTAAAGGCATCAAATACTAAGAGGGTTTTCTTGAGAGCCGTTGCCGCCAAGTCGCCTAAATCGTCATTGCTTAACAAACCAATCAAGGTCTGCACGTTATAGCCACCGACCATCGTGCCGAGTAGTTCCACCGCATAGGCAGGGGATACTAGGGGAGATGTACTTTCACCCTTAGCGATCGCCGTTAGCCATCCTGCTTTTACATAGGCAGCTTGATCGACTCCAGGGGGAACGCGATCGCGTAGTAACGCTAGTAAAAATTCCTCTTCGCCTGCGGGGGGATTTTGCAATAGCTCACAGAGGGCTGAGGCTTGCTGAGCATTGAGGGGGAGAGGGGGAATTCCTTGGGCTGCGCGATCGGCAACATGGTCACGGTAGTCTGATAACATACGGTGTTATTTTTAATTCTTGAGTTGAGGTGGAATAGGCTGTGAGATTATGTCTCCAATGGGGGAACATTCTTACAACCTAATCTAGGATTGTTACATTATCGATCCTATTAAACTTTGGTACGTAAATTATGTTGGCTAGGATGCGATTTACTCATTTAAGGATGAACCTGTCCTAAAATTGCACCGAGGCGATCATAGTCATCTTTGAGTAAAATGCTGAGTTTACGTCCTGCTTGGACTAGCCAATTGCGATCGCATTTACGCACCTGATAGACATTGCGTAGGACTGCGGCAATTAGCTCATCGACAGGAGCATTAGTCATTTGGACTAAAGTTCTCAAAAAATTTAACTCTTCCGTGAAGTTCTCAATTTCATCTTCTTCGCAAGCATAAACAGCTTGATGGATTTGAGGCGGTTGTGAGGGAAGATGCTGATAGATATTACCAACGGCTCTAAAACCGAGCAGTACGACTTTGATTTCCGAACGGAGCATCGCGAAAATTTGGGGTTGCTGTTCGCGTAACTCTTGGAGACTCAGACCTAAAGCCACGGCTCGATGCACAGAATCAATCGGTGCAGTGGTTGCATGATAAACCACACCATAGGCAACGATATCGCTGGTTTCGTCCTGTTGTTGCGATTTCACCCAACTACCAAAGGCGGGCATCACAGGAAAATCCAAATTATCTGGCTCAAGGCACTGCGCGAGAAATTCTGTGGTGGAAGTTGCCACAACCTCAGCAAGATGTTTAGGATGGCGATCGCGACTAGATTGCAGCAAAGGTAAAAGCATGAAGTCCCTCAAATATCAGTTAAATATCAAATAGAGAATCGGCAGCCCTTCGACCACCCCAACGCTTCACAATCAGATCATCATAGTGAACAGCACTTTCTAAGACTTCGGTCAGCGCCAGCTTAAACTCATTTTGTTGACAAGATGTACCGAGCAAAGTCACATGAAACCTAACATCCCCATCCTCTGGCATACTAAATCCCCCAAAACGAAACACATCATTCTGCTTGAGCAAATAGAGCATCAGATCATCACTCACTTCCACTGCCGTTGCGGCATATGCCCAAATATAAATAATTGACTCTGTTTTATAAAAAGGTCGAATTTCTACCAGTACGGTTGCGGAGCCGAATTGCAAGCTAAAAATGGGATTATGAGCGATGGGATAGGATATGCGATCGCAAAGTTCAGGTAGCCAATCAGCTACTTTTTGATAACAGGATTTTTGTGCTTCTGTCTGAAAATTCACGCTTCAAATTTACCATTGATCAAAACCACTAAAAGTTTAACCCAATCTTAGAAGTTTTCAAGACTTGAGAGATACACTCCCTTTGTGAGCATACCTCTCTTAATAATTATTTATAGCCATGAAAGTTTTGCTTAAGACATAAACCCCAAACAAATGAAGGCGACGCTTCGCGTCGCCTTCATTTATTAAAGGCTGCGATCTAGAGAGCGTTCACCACCCCAAGTTGCGACGATCGCATCATCATACTGATCCGCAGTTTCTAGGACTGAAGATACTAAGGTTTGTAACTCTTGGCGATCGCATGTTGAGCCAACTAAAGTCGTATGAAAGCGAATATCCCCATCATCATCAATACTAAATACCCCAAACTGAAGTTCCGAATTTTTTTTGAGTAAAAATCGCATTAAATCCTGTGTGATTTCTGCGCCAGTCACTACATACGACCAAGTGGAAATAATTGCTTCCGAATTACCCCAAGGTAATACCTCAACTGTAGCAGTTGCGGAACCCAGTGGCAAAACGAATACAGGCATATCGTATGGAGGTGAATAAACATTTTCGTACAAATCCTTTAACCATAATTGAATCTTTTCATAGCAAGCTTTTTGTACGGGTGTCTCAAATTTCATCTTATTTCCACCATTCTTCTACTGTTCAGTCCAGATTCCATTTATCCTATATATTTATGGTTTTGCCTTGTCTATGCCAATCTAAAACCCATAACAAAGCTGTCGCTATGATTTCCTATGCTAGTAATTTGTTACGCATAAATTTATATTTTTATTTTTACTTAAAGATTGTGTTATAGAAAATGAATCTATGCGGTATTCTGTGTAACGCGATCGCCTATTTAAGAACAAATTACTGCGTAGATTACGACAGTCTTATCGAGGATTATTTGGTTCAAACCTTGAGCCGTCAAAAAAGGCTTCTATCCCCCTTGAAGTAGATATGGGAATATTTGTATCAGGAACACCGATCGCTTTCGCCGCATTTTTCCATAAATCCTCACGATTCACGGCATCAATAGCTTCTTTGATTTCAAAA
The DNA here is from genome assembly GCA_020404105.1 of Pseudanabaena sp. M53BS1SP1A06MG. Lineage (GTDB taxonomy): Bacteria > Cyanobacteriota > Cyanobacteriia > Pseudanabaenales > Pseudanabaenaceae > Pseudanabaena > Pseudanabaena mucicola_A. The sequence continues at coordinate 33,119 of JADBWH010000118.1, forward strand.
TTTTCAGGTAGTAATTGCCATCTTCTATATTCATTTAAGAACCAGATATCATGACTCTTATAGGGATAAGAAATAGAGATACCATCATTTGACCAATACTTGATGGCAAGGGGATTAGGAGAGTTTTTTGAAATGTTGTTTTTCAGAATTCCTTTAGTCTGCTGTGGGCTATTTTTAAAAAGTTGAGAAAACATTTTCAGGGGTTCTGTAATCAGATTAGCTCCACTACTAAAGCTTAAAGCTATTAGCGTATTCAATTCTCTTGCATTCGTAGGATTATCACACCAGATTTGTGCTTCCATGATTCCTTGTAGTAAGGCTTGTGTGGCAATGGGATATTTATCCACCCAATCGGCTCGCATTGCTAAGCATTCCCCTGGATGATTGCGCCAAATCTCCCCAGTAGCGATCGCAGGATAAATCAGATTTGCTTGTAATAACTTCAACATATTCCAGCTATCGAGACATAGCAAATCGACCCTATTCCTTTCAATCTGATTGCTCATCTCGGCAAAGGGAATAGCAAGCACATCAATATTTAGTTGCGGAACAATATTCATCGATGCGAGCCAATACCGTAACCAGAGATCATAGTTACTACCAATTTCGGAGATCGCGCAATTCATCGGACTGCCGAATAACTTCGCTACCTCCTGCCAAGGTGAAAAGGGAGCGCGTTGTACTTGAATACCAAAGGGTTGGAGGCGTTTAGAAACAACGATATATCCGCCATGCGTATGTAAGCGCATCAGCATATACATAGCAGTTTTTCGCTTGTTAGGGTTGATGCCCTCATTCATCATCTCAGGTAAAGGACTATAGAAATGTCCACCATCAATACCATTGCTGTTTGTGCCTAGTTCCGTACCGATTTCTGTGCGATCTCTAATTTCTGCCCATGACTGAAAGGGAACCAACTCCACATCAGTCATGCCATATTTCGCAAATAGCTTTTTATGTTTTGCGACTAGTAAAGGGGCTACTTCAAATGAAGGAATAAGTCCTAGACGTACCGATGAAATTTCAGGATGATCAGAAATATTTGCACTCGGCGTTGGTTGTAAGAAATCATTTGCTAAAGGTTTAGGCGTACAGTTATTCAGCAAAACTGTACTTGCTGCGATTCCAAAATTGGCAATAAATTTACGTCTAGAAAATGAATTCATTGGACTAAATCCATGTAATTGTGTTGCGGGCGCTTAGCGCCCGCAACACAATTACTAAAAAAATTACTTTGCAGCACTACCTTTTTTGAAAATATTTAGAGATTGTTTAAGCTAAAAACTGATGAACTATATCTAGGATACGCTGACTTGATTTGCCATCGCCAAAGGGATTAACAATATTTGCCATCTGTTCATAAGCAGTGCGATCAACCAATAATTTAGAGACTGATGCCACAATATCTTGCGTGTTAGTACCCACCAGTTTACTCGTCCCTGCGGAAACCGCCTCTGGACGCTCGGTCGTACTTCGCAAGACCAAAACAGGTTTACCGAGACTAGGAGCTTCCTCTTGTAATCCGCCTGAATCGCTCATGATCAAATAGCAGCGTTGCATGGCTCCGACCAATTGATCATAGTCCAATGGTTCGACTAAGAAAATGCGTGGATGATTGCCTAATTTGGCAATTAAAGGCTCTCTTACAACAGGATTCATATGCATAGGCAACACTAAAGCCACATCAGGAAATTCTGCCAAAATCTGCAACCATGCTTGAATGATTTGCTCTAATGGCAGTCCCCAATTTTCGCGACGATGCACAGTGGCGAGAATCACCCGATGCTTTGCCCAGTCTAACCCTTTGATTTCACACTTTGGCGATCGCTCAGAAACGTACAGTAATGCATCAATCACTGTATTACCTGTACGATGAATTCCTTCTTTTACTCCAGACTTTTGGAGATTCGCCACGGCAGCAGGAGTGGGCGCAAAATGTAGTTGAGCGATTTGAGAAACTAGGCGACGATTGGCTTCTTCTGGAAAGGGATTAAACAGATTATCGGTGCGGAGTCCAGCTTCCACATGACCAATCGGAATTTGTTGATAAAAAGCTGCTAATGCCGAAGCAAAAGCCGTGGTTGTATCTCCTTGGACTAAGACAATATTCGGTTGAATCTCTCTATATAACTTTTCTAAGCCAACTAAGCTATTGCAGGTAATCTCTGTGAGGGTTTGCTTCGGACGCATAATACCCAAATCATAATCTGCTTTGAGGTCAAACAATTGCATTACCTGCTCTACCATTTCCCGATGTTGCCCAGTTAACACAACTGAAGTCTGGAATTGCGGATTATTTCTAAATAAATGGATGACAGGGGCAAGCTTAATTGCTTCTGGACGAGTGCCTAAAGTGACGCAGACATGAAATTGAGGTTGCAAAATAATCTCCTTTGAAAATCGCTATCATACAATAGTGTGAGTTTCAATGGATATGGCTTTGGGGGCTTTCCCACCACCAAAAACACTATGAATTCCTCGCAAAGTCAGGATTATAATTCCACAAATTACAAGGTATTGGATAAGTTGAACTACGAAACTAGGTGTTGTGAATATAGTCGTTAAGGTACGAGGGTCGAAAGCAAATCTGTGAGTCTGAAAGTCGCTAACTCCTGCATCTGGCGTTATTATGTCAGGTATCCCGGGTACATCAGCTAAAAAGAATGGTTCTAACTCTGGTAAGGGATGCTTATATTCTGCTTCAGAACTGAAATTTTGTACCTGATGACTATTTGGTAAAGATACAGGTTGGCTCTCTCCACTAAATATTGCATCAAGTTCCGTCTCAGAGTTTGACGATAGACTGGCACTAGAGTGATGGCGCTGTTCATCATCACGCATAGACTTAGGGGGGAAGATCGGTAAGGGAGGTATTGTGAGTCTTTCTTGGGATGAATCCATGCCGCCATTTTGAGTAACATCGGTCATATGTGTAATATTAGTATCATTATTCAATAAAGAAATTTCTTCTGTCCATACAGGCTTATCAAATCCTGTTTGCTGCCAAGAAATTGTGATTTTGGAGATGGCTTGGACTTCAAGGGTACTAAACAATTTTTCTAGCATTCTCATCAATACTTGGCGTTTGGGAACTTGCACTTCATCATCAAGCGATCGCAAATACGATTTGTCCGATTTGATTAAAACTTCCAAGTGATCGCCTTCTCGCTCGACATTGGCGAGCATTCCCTGTGACTTCAACAATCGATTCATTAAGTCGGTGATTGCAGCAACATTACCTTGCCTAGCCTGTTCGATCATCGGATTTTGTGCCATGAGAGCAACCTCAGATGCTTATCCAATAAAATTGCTTGTTATTACGCCAAATGTATCAGATCTTAGTAACTTTATGGCATAAAACTATTTTCGGTATCGATATTTGAATGAATAAGGTGATCGCCCCTAACGCGATCAAACCACTGGTGGGCAAGAAATTAAAAGTACTGCTATCGTCACTTAAGTCACATCTCCAATGGTAAATACTCCTGACTCCTCGTCTATCTCATCATCCAAAAAGATATAGCCAAGCAAAGCGCTACTCTCAAAATATTTTTGAGTTTTAAGTAAGCGCAAAGCGCTATAAAACTATGAGAAACAAGAGGATACTTCCTGAAGAATTATATGAACACAAAATTTTTATATGTGCTATTCAAGTCAATTATTTTCGCAAATACAAATTGTAGGCTAGAAAAATTATAAATTTAATTCTAACAAAAATCTGCCACCAAGATGTAATCTCAAACTTCAAAGCGCTGTGGTGTAAATATAGCTTTTACCACAGCGCTTTTGGCTTAATTGTTACAGTATATGTGATATTTTGATTTAAAAGCGCCGCAAAGCGGCGCTTTTAAAATTTGGCTAGGTTTTAAGTCAGATCAAAGCACTTGACTAGAATTAGACAAGTCCAACTAGCTTGGCGCTCAAATCCCACATTTTTGCGGCTCTGGCATCATCGCGAGCTTGAGGGGAAACTGTTTGTACAAAGGATTTACCATCTTTCTTTTGGCGATTGCCCCAACTCCAGTAAGCACCTGATTGGCGATATGCAGGATCGGTAACCACATCAGCAACTCTCTGACCTGATAGTTCTTGAGTTACATAGCCCTTAGTAATATTTTTTTGGAACAATGGAAATAACTTCTGGAATAGAGGATAGTGATTGCGGAAGAGAGGCGTATCGGCTACACAACCAGGATAAAGTGATGTGAAGGTAATACCTGTGGAATCATGGAAGCGACGGTGCAATTCTCTCATGGTCAAGATATTGCAAACTTTGCTTTCTTTGTAAGCACGCACTGGTTCAAATTTCTTACCATTTGCCATCGAGATTGGTGGTTTGAAGCCTTTCTCAAAGCCTTCGAGATTACCGAGATCTGGCTGTGGAGGAATCTTACCACCCAATTCGTCGGGGTTATGGGTGACGGTTCCGAGGATAACCACTCGGCGATCGCTATAGGTAGACTTTTTCATGTCTTCTAAAAGAAGATTGACCAGCAAGAAATGGCTCAGATGATTGGTGGTCATAGTTAGCTCAAAGCCTTCAGGCGATCGCTGTGGTTCTTTGAGTAAGGGGGTATAAATAGCGGCATTGACCACGATCGCGTCAAGGGATCTACCTGTAGCACGGAATTTAGCCACAAATTCACGTACACTCACCAAGGAGCCAAGATCTACTTGGATGACTTCATATTTATCTTTGGCAATGCCCACGGATTCCGCCGCTTTGTGGGTTTTATTGATATTGCGACAAGCCATGATAATGAACCAACCTCTATCAACGAGAGCCTTGGCTGACCAAAGCCCTACTCCTGAAGATGCGCCTGTGATAATGACTGTAGGTTTTTGTGGATATGACATTTTAAGAACAAATTTAGAAAATTATTAATTTTGATTAGAATTTTACAGCGATTTGGACTCCTGTGAAACTCAAGACTTTTTACCGAAACTATTACTTAATAAAGCTTTGAGAATATATAGCTTTGAGAATATAATGTTTCCCAATCTAACGAGGTACGGGTTTGATTCTCAAGCATCACAAAGAGAATGTCCCTAAGCAGATCAATACAAGCAGGACAAGTCACATCTGATTTTTCATATTTTTATACCTAGCCACAGGGGAAATACAGTACAGTTTTCGCTTGTCATAACGCTTTATTACACATAGCATCAATACCAAGGCTACAAGTCCTGATATGATTGTCAAGCAGAATCGCCGTTAACAGATCAACGAGATTCTAGCTAATATCCCTAGCGAACATCAGCGAATACCTCCAGTAATATGCGCCTATCTCAAATGCTCTGGGTCACTCTGCGTGAAGATCCCGCCGAAGCAGAACTCACAAGTCACAAACTCTTGCTTCGTGCTGGCTACATCAGGCGCGTAGGTTCAGGATTATATGTTTACTTGCCACTCATGTGGCGTGTTTTGCAAAAGATCTCGGCGATTGTTCGTGAAGAGATGAACGACACAGGAGCGCAGGAATGTCTATTGACGCAAATGCAACCTGCGGAACTTTGGCAGGAGTCGGGACGTTGGGACACTTATACCAAAGCTGAAGGGATCATGTTTGCCCTCACTGATCGTGCTAACCGTGAAGTTGGTTTAGGACCTACCCACGAAGAAATTATTACGGCGATCGCTAGAGATACGATCCGTTCCTACCGCCAATTGCCACAGCATTTATATCAAATCCAAACCAAGTTCCGAGATGAGATTCGTCCTCGTTTTGGATTAATGCGTGGACGCGAGTTCATCATGAAGGATGGCTACTCCTTCCATGAACATGAAGAGAGCCTCAAGGAAACATACTACGAAATGGATCGCGCCTATCGCAAGATGTTTGATCGCTGTGGTTTGAAATTCAGGGCAGTAGAAGCAGACTCAGGTGCGATCGGTGGTTCGGGTTCGCAGGAGTTCATGGTACTAGCAGAAGCAGGAGAAGATGACATTCTTTTCACCGAAGATAGCAGCTATGCCGCTAATGTTGAGAAAGCGGTATCCATTCCACCTGATGCAATTCCTTCACATTTTGATAAATGTGAAAAGATACATACGCCCAAAGCTGGCACGATTGAGACGGTCTGCAAGATGCTGAAATGTGATCCCACCCAAGTCGTGAAACAGGTGCTTTATCAAGTTATCTATGACAAAGGTACGACTGTATTAGTATTAGTTAGCATTCGTGGTGATCGTGATGTTAATGAAGTGAAGTTGCAGAATGAATTGACTAAACTCGCTGATCGTTACAATGGCAAAACAATTATCAATCTCCAAGTTGCTGATGCGGAGTCGCAACAAAAATGGGCGCATTCCAAACTTCCTGTCGGCTTTATTGCTCCAGATTTAGCTGATAGCTATATCGATAAGATCAAAGACTTTGCACCGAAATTCTTGCGTTTAGTTGATCGCACTGCGGCAGATTTGCAGAACTTTGTCACAGGTGCAAACGAATCGGATTATCATTTTGTCGGCGCAAATTGGGGTAAGGATTTTACATTACCACCTATTGTGAATATTGATAAAGCCAAGGCAGGCGATCGCGCAGTTCACGATCCTTCGCAGATTTTGCAAACTGCTAGAGGTATCGAAGTCGGTCACATTTTTCAATTGGGAACCAAATATTCTAAGGCGATGAAAGCAACTTTCACTAATGAACTGGGCGAAGAATTGCCCCTAGTGATGGGTTGCTATGGCTTAGGCGTTTCACGTCTTGCCCAAGCGGCGGTTGAGCAATCTCATGACAAAGATGGTATTATCTGGAATAAAGTGATCGCTCCCTACCATGTCATTGTCACCGTGCCAAATGTGGGTGATGCGAAGCAAATGGATGTCGGCGAAAGGCTCTATACTGCCCTAGATGCCGCAGGAGTGGAAGTATTATTTGATGATCGCGATGAGAGGGCTGGTGTCAAATTCAAGGATGCCGATCTTGTTGGTATTCCCTATCGTGTAGTCACAGGTAAGGCGATCGCTGATGGCAAGGTGGAAATAGTCAATCGAGCCACCAAGGTAGCAACTTTGGTAGAAATTGATTCAGTGGTGGAATACTTACAAAATGAACTCAAGTAAACTTGAATTTCCATTTAAAGTGTCATTAAGAGACGCTTTTACACTTCCCTAATATGAAGATTCGCTTCTAAATTGATCATGGTCATATTAATGCATGTAAGAAAACGCCTTAATTTGCCGCATCCCCTAACTTTATACTGATGTTACGTGGAAGTTTCTAAGACCCTCACCCCTAGCCCCTCTCCCATTAAGGGAGAGGGGAACAAGAAATTAGTCTAGCTCCCCCTCTCCCATCAAGGGAGAGGGGGCAGGGGGGTGAGGGTGATATTTGTTCC
>JADBWH010000119.1 GCA_020404105.1 Pseudanabaena sp. M53BS1SP1A06MG
CCCTTCTGAACCTTTTACTTCTTATCTTGACTCTGAGCCTGCTATGGCTTCTCATCGAAAACATCGCCAGAAATTCTTCCGTATTGAGTTCTATGCTTCTATTCTCGACTACTCTTCCTAGACTTTTGTCAGTCAATCAGTGCTTTACACACTTGGTCAAGCGAGTTGCGCTTTTTATGAAGCAAAGCTAAATCCTGTCAACTTTGAAGAAAAATTAGTAGATATCCAAAAAGATAGTGAAGAGCGTTTAAAAAGTGCCATTCCCCAAGAACAGATTATTGATCAAATTCTCGTTCATGTGATCTTGGCTGGCAATCAAGGCAGAAGTAAAGAAAGTGTTTTGGTTAACTTGAAAGCGGCAAATCTTAGACCAGAATCGATTGATGCGATCGCTGAGTATATGGATTCACCACTTCCACTTGAGATGTTACTAAAGGACATCAAGCCAGAATATGCGTTATCTTTGTTTGCCCAATGTCAGAACTTTGCAATGTTAGACGGCATTATGACTCCCGAAGAAGCCAAAGTAATTGAGATGATTCACCAGAAATTCAGTTAAGAATAAAGCCTTTATCCCTTGGATGTATAAGCACATAGGATTGACTCTTATGAGAATAATGATTCCAATTTAGAACCTATCGAACAATCAGTTGGTATGGAGATCGCAGTCGTAATTATGGATAAATTGTCTATTTTGTCTATAATGTAAGAAAAAGGGCAAATCTATGCAAATTGTTTCAGCAACAGAAGCCAAACAATCTTTTGGTGCAGTCATCGACAAAGCCCAGCGCGAGCCTGTGATGATCCGTAAACAAAATCGTGATGTCGCTGTAATTATGTCCATTGAAGACTATCAACGCATTACACGCATTAACATTGCAGAATTTCAACAATTTAGAGATAAAATTGGCAAAAAAGCTCAAAATCGCGGCTTAACAGAAGAAAAGTTAAATGAACTTTTGAATGATGATCAATAGTTCTATGCGTTTAGTGCTGGATACAAATGTCTTAGTCAGTGCAATTTTGTCTCCAAGCTCTATCTCAGCTAAAGCCTTGAATTGGGGAGAAGATAATGGCGTTATCTTATATTCTGATGCTACGCTCACTGAAGTTTTATTTGTTTTAGGACGCTCAAAATTTTCTAAATATATTAATCATGAAGATATTGATGGATTATCTATTCGCATCAAAACAGTATGGTTATTTGTCGAGATTTTAAATCAAGTTCAATTATGTCGCGATCCGAAAGATGATAAGTTTATCGACCTAGCACTAAATGGCGATGCTTCACATCTGATCACTGGAGACAATGATTTGCTTGTATTGAACCCAATTGCAAATACTTCAGTAATTAATCCACGTACTTTTTGGGATGAGATTATAAATCTTTAAAACAGAAGCAACCATGGCGGAATTAGATGATCTCGTTTTTCAGCAGAACGATCGCGATTTTCCAAAATGACATGAAAAATTAGACAAGTGAAATGAGCAGATCTTGCAGATCTTCATATAGGGGCTTTGGGATGTAGGAGCTTTGGGATGCAATATGTTAGACTTCATAGCTACTTTGGATCATTAAGTCAACATTAAACGCAATAGCAATTGAAAATTATGAGAATGCGATCGCAAAATCAGCAAAATCTTTTATATTCTTTTGTTCGCGTTGCCGTTGCTGCTGGAGCATTTTCTTTAATCCCCCTAAATCTGAATCATCCCCAAAGCATTGCATGGGCAAAAAATCTCGGAACTTCAGAAACATCAACGAGATTTCTCTTTATTGACTTACAAAGCCATTGGGCACGCAAGTTCATCGAAGGATTATTGTCTAATCAAGCTTTAAGTAATGTTTTAGTAGCACCTGATTCCATTAGTCAATTTCAGCCCGATCGCTCTATTACTCGTGCCGAATTAGCTAACATCTTAGATATTGCCTTTGGTAATCGGAATTCTCCTAAAATTACGACCCGACTGAATGAGCCAGCTACTAAGGCAGAAGCTTTTGTGCTGGTTGCTCGTGAGCTAAATCTAAATAATCAGTCTGTCAAAACACCACAGGCTTATTTACTATCAATGTACCGTGATGCTTCTCAAGTTCCTGACTATGCTGTTCCTGCGATCGCGGCGCTGACAAATGAAGCACTAGTTACTAATTACCCCGATCCACGTATTCTCAAGCCAAAGGATGCTATTTCTAAAAGTGAACTAGCAGTTTTGCTTTATCAAGCACTTGCCTATCAGAAAAAACTGCCATTCTTGAAATCACCCTACACAATTAATCCCAATCGCCAATTGTGGGATCGCGAGCTAATGCAGGTAACACGTCTCGAAGTCAGCATTAGTCGCCGTACTGTTACCGCTTTTCATGGCGAAATTCCCTTAAAAACCTATCCCGTTGCAGTTGGTCGTCAGGGTTGGAGTACCCCCATAGGCAATCATCGCGTTTTACAAACCATTGAATATCCTTCTTGGCAAAACCCTTTTACGGGAGAAGTGATCCCTAGCAAAGATCCCGAAAATCCACTAGGCGATCGCTGGATTGGCTTTTGGACAGATGGCAAAAACTGGTCGGGATTTCACGGCACTCCTAACCGTGCATCAGTGGGACAAGCTGCCTCTCACGGCTGTATCCGTATGTATAACGAGGATGTGCGCGAATTATTTAGTCAGGTTAATGTCGGTACTATGGTGAGAGTATCACCATAAAAACAGCGACTCCAAGAGCCGCCGTTTTCTATGACTTTAAGACCCGAATTACTGTACTTTGAGGAAGATTACTAGCGTTAATTTCTAAAATTGATCCTTCTAATTTCTTGATGCTATCACTAGGCATCAGTGCTAGGAATTCATCAATAGATGCTAGCTGACAAGACTTACTAGATTTATCGGTACGATAATACACAGGGATAACAATGCGCGGATTGAGTTCTTGCACGATCACCTTTGCCTCGACAGGCGAATAGGCTTTTGCTTGTGATGGGTCATTACCTTGTTCATTACCACCTATAGGCAAAATCAGTACATCAGGACGACCAATCAAAATTCTTTGGGAAGCATTAATTGGTGCAGCCGCACTACCCAAGTGCACTATAAAAATTCCAGACTGTTTCCATTTCCATGCCACATTTCGCCCAAATCGACGACCACCAATGCGATCGTGCTCCATCGAGATACCTTGCAGGTTAATTCCCTTCAGATTGTAAGAACCGGGTTCTGACAAAACACGTTGATTTTTAGGCAAATTCTCTAAATAACCTTCATCCAGTAGCCGTGAGCTAATCAAAACATAGTCAGATTCAGCTACAGGAGCAGGCAAATTTGCAGTACAGCCCGCAGGACGGAAGGGATGAGTTAAGAATCTGACCCCATCCCCTGTGATTAGAAATGATAGATGCCCTAACCATTGCAGTCTTAATGTTGAGTTAGTTTGTGAGCTAGCAGCATCAGCAATTATTCCTGCGGTAAACGCTGAAATGAGACCACCTTGAGCGAGTCGAAGAATTTTTCTACGGCGCATGTTGTTTAGAGTAATGTTTATTTTGAGCTAATTGATGGTTCAGACTGTGACGCTTAGTCCTTTTAAGAAGTTTCTCAGTAAGTCTTTGCCAGCCTCAGTCAAGATACTTTCAGGATGAAATTGTACGCCTTGAATGTGCGGATATTGCTTATGTCGGACTCCCATAATTATGTCATCTTCAGTCCATGCAGTCACTTCCAGTACATCAGGACAGTTCTGACGATCAATTACTAAGCTATGATACCGAGTTGCGGTGAATGGGTTGGCTAGTCCTTCTAAAATGCCAACCCCCTTGTGATAAATTTGTGATGTCTTGCCATGCATCAAGTAAGGCGCTGAGACTACTTTGCCACCATACATCAATCCCATACTCTGGTGTCCAAGGCAAACACCAAGGATTGGAGTCCGATCACCAAGGACTTTAATAATATCTAGTGACACACCAGATTCTTCAGGACGACCAGGTCCTGGAGAAATTACGACTCCTACGGGATTAAGTTGCTTGACTTCATCAATATTTATTTCATCATTTCGCTTGACTAATATTTCACCTAGGGCAGGAAATTCAGGGAGTAGTTCGCCCAGGTATTGCACAAGGTTATAAGTAAAGCTGTCGTAATTATCGATAACGAGAATCATGGTAACAGTTCTTGTATTTGTAAGGCTTTGGGCTAGAAGGTGATCGCCAATTTCTTACTCAAATTTAGCCTTCTCAATTTAACATTAAGTGCTGTAATATTTGGGGGTTCGACCGACGTTACCACGAAATTTGATTTTATGAAACCAGTTTTTGGCATTTTTGCTTCGGTCTTAGTAGTCAGTATTTATGGGTCAGATATTGCGATCGCTCAACTTCGCCAAAAACCTCCACAAAAGTTACAGGTACAGCAACAGATTGTTGTACCGCCCAATGAGACTGCTAATCAACTTTTAGAGCGGGGCAATGCGTATGTGCGTTTAGGCAATGTGGAAGGGGCTATTGTCATTTTTAGAGCGGCAATAAAAAAAAATCCTGAACTCACAGCAGCTTACTATAATCTTGGGCTTGCCTATGCACAGGCAGGTAATTTGAAGGCAGCTATTCATTCTTTTCAAAGAGCTACTAGACTTGACCCTAAGTTTGCGATCGCCTATAGCAACTTGGGTGCAGCACAGTTACAGTCAGGCAATCCCGATCAAGCCATTCCCAATTTACAAAAAGCGATTAGCCTTGACCCAAATCTCGCCGTTGCCTATTACAATCTGGGGCTAGCATTTAAGGAGAAAAAAGATATTAACAGGGCGATTGCGAATCTCAATCAATCCCTGAAACTCAATCCTCAAGCTTCTGAAACAATTTATAACTTAGGCTTATTAATCCAAACTCAAGGGGATATTCCCAAAGCGATCGCCTATTACTCAAAAGCTATACAGCTAAATCCTGAGTATGCAGAAGCCTATTACAATTTGGGTGCAGCTTTGTTTATTCAAGGACAAACAGAAGAGGCGATCACTCAGCTGAATAACGCTATCCAATTTCGCAAGGACTATGCTGAGGCTTTTTATACATTAGGAGTTACTCAAGCGAAATTAGGAAAGAAGCAAGAGGCAATTCAATCTTTTATCCAAGCACAAGCCTATTTTAACCAGCAAAAAAATGTGGCTTGGGCTCAACAAAGTGATCGGCAAATTCAGAAATTACGCAGTGGTTAATGATAAGGGAATTCCCCAGATATGAATATTTGCATCTTCGCCTCCACTAATTAAAGTCTGTCCATCATGACTAAGTGCGATCGCATTAATAAGATTGATATGTCCATGCAGAACTTGAATTGGCGCACCCGTTTCTAAATTCCAAACGCGAATTTCTTTATAACTAGAACTAATTAGGGTTTTGCCGTCACGGCTAATAATCAGCGATTTTACCCAGCCCCAATGCCCTTCAAGAGTACGAATAGCTTGCCCTGTTTGCAAATCCCAAACCTTAATCCTTGTATCAAGACTGCCACTAACTAAAGTCTTGCCATTGGGACTAATCGCAAAGGAGAGAACTCTTGCGGAATGTCCGATAAATTCCCAACGCAGTTTGCCAGAAATAATATCCCATACCCGAATTGTCGTATCCCAACTACAACTAGCGATCGCCTTACCATCTGGGCTAAGAGAAACCGAATCAACGAGGCTAGTATGCCCTCTGAAGGTTTGGATTTCTCGACCAGTTTTAATGTCCCAAAGTTTAATCGTAGTGTCTTGGCTACCTGTAACTAGAGTCTTACCATCGGGCGTAATTGCCACAGAATTAACATAACCAATATGTCCCGTTAAGGTCAGTAATTCCTTCCCCGAACGCGCATCCCAAAGTTTAATCGTCTTATCACGACTGCCACTTACTAAAATCCTACCGTTAGCACTGAGGGCGATTGAAGTCACGATTTGAGTATGCCCACGAATTACACCGATTTGTTTACTCTGTCTTTGAGAAGAATTGTCTTTCCTGCCTAAATCCCATACCTTAATCGTGAAGTCAGCCCCAGCACTATATAAAATACGCCCATTTGCTGATAGTGCTAGAGTTGAGATCGATTCTTGATGTCCTTGGAGAGTATCGACAATATCAAATAGATGAAATTGGCTATATTTCTCAACGATTTGGCGGATATATGGCTCAGGTCTACGCCAGAGTAATAAGAGGGCTGTGCGTTGAACTTGGAGAGATTCATCTTGCAGACCTTGCAATATCAAATTTAAGCCAGTTTCACCATAATTTAGAGCTTCACGGAGAGCCGAAATTCTAGGTGCGATCGCAGGACTAGCTAATCTTCGTTTGACTCCTGCAATTCCACCTAAAACAACCCCACCCAATGGTGGTGGCGCTTGACCTCCAAGGACGGCATCCTGTGATTTTGGTTGCTGGTAAGACTTTGATTGCAAAGTGCTATAAAAAATGAACTAAATCTCTGTAAATGTTACTGCACAGGTATTTGTGCCTTCTCCCATGCCTTTGTGATAGAAAGTCAGTACATGATGGTAGGCAGTGCCAAACACCACTTTTCGCAAATTAAGCAGCCTTAGCAAGAGCCTCTTCTAAAGAATGTTCAATATCTGAAAGTTCATATTCTCCATAAACTTCACAGGAGTTATTGGGACTTTCAATTAGTTTGATACTATGTAACCTTGCACCAATCTCACGAATTGGCTGAGTGAGTACCTTTTGAATATAGACAGCAATATTTTCGGCAGTCGGTACAACTTCAGCAAAGTAGGGAATATCTTTATTGAGGAAAGTATGATCCATCGGATCTAGAACATATTGGTCGAGAGCCTTTTGGAAATCACTCAGGTCAGCAATCATACCAGTACGAGGATCGATTTCACCAGAAATGGAAACCTCTAAATGGTAATTATGTCCATGACCATGAATACGAGCGCATTTGCCATAAATAGCCGTATTCTCTTCAAGAGACATTGTGTCAGACGCGAGCCGATGGGCGGCGGAAAAATGAGTACTAATAGTTAAATTTGCTTGCATGTCGTTACCTTGATAATCAGCCCAGAGTTCAGGATGTTCAAATAAGCGAATATTGACCAATGGCAGGTATGGAGCAAGACGCTGCCAAATTACGCGGGCAATATTTTCAGTAGTGGGAAGGGTTTGTTGGAATTCTTCCCATGCTTGGTTGAGATAGGAAAAATTTAGTTGCGCCGTGACTTCACGTGCAATTGTATGCTTGACATCTGAGAGATTCAGCACCATGCCAGTATGGTCAATCTCTCCCTGCATCCCAACGTACAGAACGTAGTTATGACCGTGTGGCGGAAAGTTAGTACATGCACCGAATATGGCATGATTTTCCTCATCTGAGATTTCGGGTAGCCAGTAGCGATGACTCGCAGAAAATTCGGCTCGGCGATTAATTACACATTTAGCCATCAGAAATAAGCTACCAAAGACAAGACTTGATGAATTGTAAATTTATTTTAATAAGGTAACATTTTCAGCGATCAAATCAAAATTTGTAGTCAAGCTTTGTCCTAACAGATATTTAGATATGGTATTTTCAGTTCCAGACACTTCTCGCAAAATTTGCAAAATTTGCAAAATCCCTAAGTACTATGACAGTTAATGCACAGATTGGCATTATTGGTGGCAGTGGACTCTACAAAATGTCTGCCCTAACTGATATTCAAGAAATTAATATTGACACTCCCTTCGGTAAAACCTCCGATGCCTTTATCTATGGCAAGCTTTCAGGGACTTCCGTAGTATTTTTAGCGAGGCATGGGCGATCGCACCATTTACTACCAACGGAAGTTCCTTATCGCGCCAATATCTATGCTTTGAAAAGCCTAGGCGTGGAATATATCATTTCTGCATCCGCCGTTGGTTCATTACAGGAATATGCCAAGCCTCTGGATATTGTGTTGCCTGATCAGTTTATTGATCGCACCACTAGTCGCACATCAACATTCTTCGGTGAAGGTATTGTTGCTCACGTTGCTTTTGGTGAACCTATCTGTAAGTCGCTCTTATCAGTTGTTTCCTCTGCTGCAGAAAGTATTGATTTAGGTCGCAATAAAGTTCATAAAGGAGGTATTTATCTCTGTATGGAGGGACCAGCTTTCTCCACCAAGGCAGAATCTTTTCTCTATCGCAGTTGGGGCGCTAAAGTCATTGGCATGACTAATCTTACGGAGGCAAAGCTCGCCCGTGAAGCGGAAATTGCCTATGCGACGCTCGCTTTAGTTACTGATTATGATTGCTGGCATGAGGATCACGAAAGCGTCACTGTAGAAATGGTTGTTCAAAATTTACAGAAAAATGCGATCAATGCTCAACAGGTAATTCAAAATGCTGTAGCAAAAATTGCGGCTAATCCACCGAAATCTGAAGCTCACCATGCTCTCAAGACAGCAATCTTAACTGATTTAAGTAAAGTATCTGGATCTAGTCTTGATCGCTTAAAAGTGATTTTGCAAAAGTATCTCTAAAAATGCGGCGCGGTGCACCGCGCCGCATTTTTTATCAGTAGCTAAGTCCTTTAACAGTTTCAAAGAAAAATCTTGCGTTGTCTTCGGGAGTGGTGGAGAGAATGCCATGACCGAGGTTCATGATGTGACCCTTGTTGCCAGCCTTCTGCACTACTTCGAGAATGCGATCGCGAATATAGCTCTGATCCGCATAAAGCACGCAAGGATCAAGGTTACCTTGGACAGGGATATGACGACCAATACGATCACGGGCTTCTGCAAGATCCACAGTCCAGTCCACACTGACGATATCCACACCAGACTTAGACATCCGATCTAGCACGCCAGCACTGCCACTAATATAGAGAATCATGGGAGTGTCAGGGTATTTTACTTTTACTTGATCGACTACCATCTTTTGATAGGGCAAGGCAAAAGTTTCATAATCGGTTGGGCAAAGATGTCCAGCCCAAGAGTCGAACATCTGAACTACCTGAGCACCACACTCAATTTGATGGATGACATATGTGCCGATCATTTTTGCGAGCTTTTTCAAAAAACTATGGATGATTGCTGGTTCTTTATAGGCGAGGGACTTAATGACAGAGTAGTCCTTAGAACCCTTACCTTCCACTGAATAGGCAGCTAATGTCCAAGGTGCGCCAACAAAGCCAAGAATCGTTGCTTGATCTTTAACTTCTTCTTTGATCGCCGTTAAGATCTGACGAATGAAGGGAACGGCTTTATCTGGATCAAATTCAGTGAGTGCATCAACTTGGACTTGAGAACGAATTGGCGACTCAATAATTGGACCTCTACTTTCGATAATATCGAAATTAATCCCGATGCCTGTAAGGGGAGTCAGAATATCGGAAAACATGATTACGCCATCGGGTTGGAAGGCGCGGAATGGTTGCAAAGATATTTCGGCAGCCAATTCAGGGATTTCTGAACGCTCTCTAAATGTTGGATATTTTTCGCGCAGATCTCTATACACTTTCATGTATCTTCCTGCTTGGCGCATCATCCATACTGGTGGACGATCCAGTACTTCACCTCTTGCTGCCCGTAGCAAGCGATCATTTCCTCCCATAATTAACTCTTTCCTATGCTTTAAATTTTTTTTATTATTGTGCTTTTGAATTATAGAACGTGACGTACAGACATAAATAAACTAAATAGAAGCGCTTTGAACCGTTATAGCTTCTCCTCTGACCAAATCCAAGAAGCGTACATTAGTTCATAACTAAATTTAGGCTTTATTTAATTTCTAATTGCGATTTGATTACTTATACTTTTCTTAAGATATGTTATTAATACTTAAGCTAGAAAAATTTCATAGTCGTAAGCTTTAGTGTTATTCGACACCATCTCAACCTCTAGTAAGGTACTGATAATGTCTAAGTTAAAGGTTTCAACTAGGCTGATCGCTAGGTTCAAAAAACTGTGATTAATAAAGGGGCTAATTTGATAAAGGATGCTGATGTGATTGTGGAGACCCAGCCATCTAATACGGTATTTCCATCCGATGAGGTAAGGTCACCTAAGTCTAGTAAATTCATGGCGATCTTGATCGCATTTGTTATGATGACGTTCGCGATTGCCATTTGGCTATTACGTCCACCGCTAGACCCATATACACAGTCAGTACTTAACCTGTCAGGAGATCCAGTACAGGGACGCTCAATATTTGTGATGAATTGTGTGGCTTGTCATGGGCAATGGGCAAACGGTAAAGTAGGACCAAGCTTGCATGGAGTATCCGAGCGTAAGTCCGATGTCAAATTAGTCCAACAAGTTGTCAGTGGCGAAACACCACCCATGCCACAGTTTCAGCCTAGTCCACAGGATATGGCAGACTTATTAAGTTATCTCAAACAGCTATAAACAAAGGATCACAACATTCTCCTTTATGATTTGTATGATTTGCGAAAGCACACTCTGAAAAAAGTGTGCTTTCGTGTTCCTGAGAGCTAACAGCTAAACGCTAACAACTCCTTAATCCCCTTATCAGCCACATCAAGCATCTGATCTAATTGCGATCGCGTGAAGGTATCAGACTCTCCAGTACCTTGCACCTCAATTAGCTTGCCCGTACTATCCATCACCACATTCATATCGACACTAACCGCTAAGTCCTCTTGATAATTTAAGTCCAAAATGGGCTTGCCATCAATTAAGCCTACGGAGACAGCCGCAACGGCATTGCGAATTGGCGATCGCGTAATTTTGCCTTCTGCTAGTAATCGATCGCAAGCTGCCTTAAGCGCAATAAATCCACCAGTAATTCCACCTGTGCGCGTACCGCCATCAGCTTGGAGGACATCAATATCCACAGTTAAGGTGTAATTGGTAATCGTTGTCATATCTAGAGCAGCTCTAAGACTACGCCCAATCAACCTTTGGATTTCTTGAGTCCTCCCTGATAATTTGGCAAATTCGCGTTGTTGACGAGGAATGGTGGATGCAGGCAACATTCTATATTCCGCCGTAAGCCAGCCTTGATTACTCCCCATAAGAAACTTGGGTACACCCTCATCAATTGATACTGTACAAATTAATTGGGTATTACCAAATTTTGCTAATACTGATCCCGCAGGTGCTTTGGTAAATGGTTGTTGTAAGTGAACGGGGCGCAGTTGATCCCATGCTCTACCATCGGGACGTTGAAAATCGGATGCTTTACTCATAATTTCTCAATTATTTCTTTTTGGGTTTCAGCCTTCTTTTCAGCAGGGTGTGACTTTGTCTGACAAAAGGAAAGTCAGGCTTAATTTCCAGAGCTTTATCATAAGCGGCGATTGCCTCATTATCTCGTTCCAGTTTCGCTAGAGAAAATCCTTTGGCAGCCCAAGCATCAGCATGATTGGGCTCAAACTTTAAGGCTTCTTCGATCCTAACTAGGGCTTCCTGTAAGGTTAGTAAATCATGCTCATTAATGCTAGATAAAGAGGCGAACGCGGTTAAAAATCCTGGGGCGATTTGGTAGCGTTGGCGAAAATCGAAGCGTACCATTTTAATGTCACTACTAAAGCGCGGCTTACCATTGACCTGTTCGATGGGGATATAGTTAGGGGAACCGAGCATGATCGTTAGATTAGTATTTCCCTTTGAGTACCCTACTAAACAATTAATTTCTTTAACTGCGCCAAAATCTATGAGGACAATCTTGCGATCTGCGTTGCGGCGAATTAAATTAGCTGGCTTGATATCCCGATGCAATACTCCACGTTCATGCACAGATACTAATATTTCTAAAATATCCTGTAATAGGTCAATAACAACAAATTCAGTCAATCGCTTGCAATTACCAATCTCTTTAGTCAGATCTTTAGCATCAGCAAATTCTTGGACTAAATAAAATTCTTCGCCTTCCTGAAAGTGGGCAAGTAAACTTGGAATGCGATCATGTGAACTTAATGAGTAAAGAATTTCTGCCTCTTGAGTAAATAGGCGCTTCGCCGCCTCTAACACGAAAGGCTCACTTGAATCTGGTTTAAGCTGCTTGACCACACAGGTGGGATGGGTAGGTAGATCAATATCTTCAGCCAAATAGGTTTGTCCTAAGCCGCCACTCCCAAGATGACTATGAATTCTGTAATGCCCTCTAAGTAAGGTATTTAACACATTTACTCTATGGGTATTTGATAAAATTTATAAATATTATCGCAAAGACAAAAGCATTCGAGACCTGCAAGCTAGATTTTTCGTGGCTAGTCATGCTTCACTAAAAAAATCTAGTTCTTGATTGAAATTTTGTCATGTATTTATGCAAACGTTTGCTAAGATATAAATCGCTCTAAAATCGAGCTTGCAAAAATTGGGTGACTGGCGCAGTGGTAGCGCATCGGACTCTTAATCCGCTGGCCCTGGGTTCGAATCCCAGGTCACCCATAATTTATAAAATTTTTTTTCAGCTTTGAATGGGTGGGCAAGATTTAACTCTGGATTATATAAAAAGAGATTTTTCAAATTTTTGTTGCTTGGTATATTTCAGATACAGCGATTTGCACTTAACTCAAAACCCAGAAATATGATTGAAAGTGGCGCAAAGCTCCACTTTCAATTTGAATTTTAGAAGCAATAAAACAGTATTTTGATTAATGTGATCAGTGTTTGCGGGATATATAACCCTTTAGCACACTCCATCAAGTGATATTTTCCATAATTTGCCAAAATTAGACTTTTTATGACACATATGACGGTCGGTTTTCGAGATTTGATACCTTAGAACTTTGAGAAAGCATAGGCTGAATTCTGCAATCACCAAAATAATCTTGAATTTCTATCGTTAGAAATTACGTTACTAGTGCATGATCAGCAAAAAAGTATGGCTCTATTTACTTTTGGTCTGCAAGAATCTAACACTGTCAGTAATTCTTAAGGAAATCTGGTAGCATCAATACCTATGATTCAATTTATCGATAACCTAGCGCGATCGCTACCCAACTGGTTGTATCATCTCGAGCAATGGGCTGATGCCCTAGTCAATAGTCAACTGAATCATGTGTCATGGTCAAGCGTCGTTGTCGTATTTTTAGCAGGACTAGTTACTAGTCTCACCCCTTGTACTCTATCGATGTTACCGCTAACCATCGGCTATATCGGTGGCTATGAAGCTAAAAGCAAATGGAAGGCAGCTTTACAATCTGCTTGGTTCTGTCTAGGATTTGCAATCACTTTAACAGGTTTTGGATTAGCAGCAGCACTATTTGGCAAGATCTACGGACAAACGGCTTGGGGCTGGTCAGTCGTCATGGGAAGCATCGCGATCATTATGGGTTTGCAGCTACTGGAAGTAATTTCTTTACGATTACCAAGCTTGGGTAATTGGGAAGTATCGCAAAGCTTACCCCAAGGATGGCGATCTTTATTAATCGGTTTATCCTTTGGATTTGTGGCATCACCCTGTAGTACTCCTGTCTTAGTTACCCTGTTAGCATGGGTGTCAGGTTCAGGGAACTTGTTTGTAGGGACAGAGTTTTTACTAGCCTATGCGATCGGTTCCGTGTTACCTCTTGTGATCGCAGGAACTTTCACAGGCATCATCAAACAGTTTTTAGAAATACGCCGTTGGTCAAGCTTGCTGAACTGGGGAAGTGGTCTAATTCTGATTGGATTTGGGACTTTTTCGATTTTGAGTAAGATTACCTAAACACAATTTTTTGCCATTTGAGCCGCGCAAAGCAAGGCTCAGATGGCTGTTACCATTCACGATCAAATCGTTCCCATAATTGCTGTAACCTTGGTTCATTGGCTGTATCCGCAAGAACCGCCGACACAACATTACGGATTTTCAATAAGTCACCAAAATTAGTACGGATAAAGATTTTGCCAGATGCAACGGATTTATCGAGGGAAAAGCGCCCAAACATGACATTGCGTAAAGCTTCACCTGTACTCTCAAAGGAATTATCAACTTCAGGGTCGGCAGCCGTGACTTTTAGATTTAGTTGCTGATCGCCTTCTGCTTGAACATATAGACGAGTATCATCGATCGCAATGGTGGCAGATTTACTAGAGGCAAGGCGAGTAATCCCTGCCCATGTATCACCTTGGCGATCACGCAAAATTTCAAGTAGTTCTAAAATTAAGCTGGAAAGTAGTTCTTCACGCGATGATAAGGATATCGTCATAATTATCAATAATTCATAAGAATCTAGGAAAATCTGCAAAGATTATAGAATTATTTAGAACCCATCGTTTCAGGACACTAGAATTGATCCTTGATTTCCCAATTGGAGCATCCTCACTAGGGAACCACAGTAATTTTGCAAAAATCCCAATATGCGCCGAACTTGTTTACTTTACCAAAGCGATCGACCTATCCCCTATCTCAAAGCATGGCAATGGCAAAAAGAACTCGTGGAGGAGCGCAAGCAAGCAAGGCGTGAGTGCAAAGATTTGCCTGATGCGTTATTACTGTTAGAGCATCCTGCGGTCTATACCCTTGGTCAAGGTTCAAGCTTAGAATTTCTCAAGTTTCATCCTGATGATCCTGATATCGAATGCCATCGTATTGAACGCGGCGGCGAAGTCACCCACCATGCGATTGGACAGTTAGTCGCTTATCCGATCTTGAATTTAGAACATCATCAGCGTGATTTGCACTGGTATTTGCGACAACTTGAAGAAGTGATCATTCAATTTCTCACTAGCTACGGTGTCAAGTCACAACGGATTCAAGGATTAACGGGTGTATGGATCAATCAAGCAGGTCAGTATCAGAAAATCGCACAGGTTGGGATCAAGGTTAGCCAATGGATCACGATGCATGGATTTGCATTGAATGTCTGTATGGATTTATCTGGCTTCGATCGCATAGTTCCCTGTGGTATTAGCAATTGCCAAGTGTGTAATCTCAATCAATTTGTAGCTAATGTTGATTTTGGACATGTAAAAATTGCGATCGCTCAAACCTTTGCCGAAATATTTAACTTGGAAATGCAACTAAAATAAAAGCCCCTCCATGCGGAGAGGCTTTTTTGTTTATAAGGAATAATCTCGAAGATTAACCGTTGATAGCAGGAGCGCTCATAGCGATAGGAGCAACATCAACAGCAGCCAAATCGAGAGGGAAGTTGTGAGCATTGCGCTC
>JADBWH010000012.1 GCA_020404105.1 Pseudanabaena sp. M53BS1SP1A06MG
AGATTCTCAATCATGTAATCTGGAACCATCCCAAAGAGCAGACCCAAATTAGGAAAATCATCGCCAAAGTGGGCAATCCTGTGAATATCCAAGCCCAAGAAATCCTTGCCGCCATCACCGAAAAGCTATCAGACTTAGGAACCTGTCCCACCTTTGGCACAAAGAAACAGCAAGACGATTGGGCAACGGAAGGCTCTGGTGTATTGTCCGATATGCGAAACATGATTGACAGACTGCAAAGCCTGCTTGCTCAACACCCAAACAGAGCAAAGAAAGCTCAACAAGCGATCGCCGAAATCGAAGCCAAGAAGAAACCATTACTCGCCAAAGTCAGCGAAATCATGTACGGCGCATAAAATCCAACTAAATCAACCAAAAGAGAGCAGATTATCTGCTCTCTAATTTTATGGAAAAGCAAAATGCAAGAACCTTTAGTATATCTAATTCCCAAATGGACAGAACTATGTGTCAGCGACTTCAAAGAGAAGTCAACCAGACTGAGTGAAGTTATCGAAGAAGGCGAAAGCAAAATCTACAACTTTGAAACCTTTGTCAGTGAAACCTATCATCGTCTGTACGATCGCCACCCCAAGCGACTAGACGACAACGCCATCAAACCCGAAAACAAAATCTGGATCGTCATCCATCAACAGATGAGCGAACTAGAAGTATTTCAGCAATTCAGCGATCGCATGAATGGCGATGAATTCTTAGCAGGAATCGGTACAACCGCCCTATGTATTGCGATCGCAGAAATGCTACCAGAACCAGCCCAGCCACTAGAAGACCCCGAAATAATCAGAAACCAACTGCGGGGCATCTTTGAAGCTTTGCAAGGGCAAACACCCAGCGCAGGACTGATGCAAAAGATTCAACAGTTAAAACAACAAGGACTAGAAACCCGATTAGCCTGTGAAGCCTACGCCGACTCGATCAGCCCATCGGAAATTGAAACCGCACTGCTGATCGGCATTGCCAAAGCCGAAGCGGAAATGCAATCTATCGCCGAAAGCCTAGAAGCCTTTAGCGGAGGCAACAATTACAGCAACGAAACGCAACTAAAAATCGCCGACAAAATCCAACTAGCCCAAAGAATCCAATCATCCCCAAAACTGCAAGCGATCGCCGAACTCGCAGGCAAAAAAATCGCGATCGCCGCCAAGATGCAACGCACAAAAGTTAAAGAAGGACGCACCGAAATAGTAGGAGTAACCACAGGCAACGACCTAACCCGCCTACTACCGTGCGAACTAGTCAAACTCACCGAACCCGCCCTATTCCCCATATTTGCCCAAGGGTACATCGAGCGATCGCTCCTACAACGAGAGCTAATCAGTCGCGAACCCCTAGCCAGAGGACCAATCATCATTTGTCTAGATTCAAGCGGGTCAATGCAAGGGCAACCAGAAATCTGGAGCAAAGCGATCGCCCTCGCCCTATTGAGCATCGCCGTCAGCCAAAAGCGCCATTGCCGCATTCTGCACTTCACAGATGTAGTGGAACGCATCGACGACTTTGCAGGGGAAATCCCCGACACCAATCGCGTCATTGACTGCATCGAAAAGTTCTACAACGGAGGCAGCACCAGCTTTACCGATGCTCTAACAGGAGCCTTCGCCTCAATCCGACAGCACGAACAAACCAAGAAAGCCGATGTCATCCTCATCACCGACGGACTAGACACCCCATCAACCCAATTCATCGAACAATGGCAAACCGACAGGAAAAAGTATGAATTTAGTTGCTATGGCATCCTGATTAGCAGTGGCAACCTCAGCAGCTATGCCAGCACCATCAGCAAACTATGCGATCGCTATGTGCAGATAGAAGATCTCACAGACGACAGTGAAGTATCCGACTGTCTATACAGCATCTAAAAAACATTTACAGCCAGAAACGGCAGCGCAACGCGCCGCCGTTTCTGGCTTTTCCTCTAGCGAGGCTCGCAAGGAAAATTCCCAGTAATTACCAAACCCAATCACTCAACAAGGAGAAACACCTATGACTTACTCATTTCAGCAAGCAACCAAAGAAAACATCAAACTCCGCATGGCACTATATGGCCCCCCAGGCTGCGGCAAAACCTACACCGCCCTGCAACTAGCATCACTCTTGGGCAAGAAAATTGGACTGATCGACACCGAATATGGCTCAAGCCGCAAATATGCCAACCTGTTTAACTTTAAAGTGCTAGAACTAACTAAATTTGGACCCAGCCAATACTACAACGCCATTGAAAGCGCCGAAGAATCAGGATTTGACTACCTAATCATCGACTCCCTATCCCACGCATGGTATGCCGAGTTAGATGCAGTCGGTAGCGACGTAAGGAACTGGGCAAAAGTCCGCCCCATTGAACGACAACTTTGGGACAAAATTATCAGTTCCAGTTGTCACATCATAGCCACAATGAGATCCAAAATCGAATACGACTATAGCGCGACTGAAGTTGGAGGCAAGCAGAAAATCACAGGTGTCCGCAAGATTGGCACAGCCCCGATTCAAAAAGAAGGCAGTGAATATGAACTAGACATTTGCGGCTTACTCGACGACCAGAACACCCTGACCATCTCCAAAAGCAGATGTCCCGAAATCAGCAACGGCATCTTCCCCAAACCAGGAAAGAAATTTGCCGAAATGATTCAGACATGGTTGAGTGACGCAATCCCAACCAATAAAAATGCCTTTATCCCAGTGATCAATGTACCTGTAAATCCAGTTGCCCAACAACCACAAGTACAGCCCGAACTAGCCGCCATTGGCAGCAGCAACGGTCATCTAGCTCAAATGGCAAGTACCAACGGTCGCGTAGCCACAGCCGTGGAAACAAAACCAATTGCCAACCCTCAAGCCAATCCCAGCAAACCCGATAACCCAGCCAAAGCCGCATTCAAAGCACTATTAGCCATCACCCAACAAAACATCAGCAAAGTGATAGAGGCGAGCATTGACCTGTACGGAGCTGATGAAAGTGGCACAAAGCCCAAATTCAACAGTGAAAACATGACCGCCGAGCAGATCAAAACCGTCTGTGAAGCACTGATGCGAGAATGGCTAGGACTGAAAGGATACACCTCTGAACTAGCCCAAAACTTGATCGATATATCGACATCGCGTTACCCAGGGCAATATGCCGAGATCGCCAAAGACATCGCCAACCAACTGGAATTCTAGCAAGAACCAGTTGTACGCCTAATAGACAACGAAACCAATGATTGTGCGGTCATCATTGGTTTCGTTGTCCCTATTGCTAAAAAGCCTCCCAATAAGCACATGTACAACCACATCTCAACCCGAGCCGATATCAAAGTGGGAGATCGCTTTGTGGTATGGCAAATCGACAGCGAACTCGAAACCAGTATTCGTGCAGTCACCAAAGTTGGTTTTGGCTCAAAGGATTCTGCCTTTTCTCTAGAAGGAATATCAGGACGTTTCCACTTCGACTACACACTGGGCAGAATCAGACATGACCTTGAATTACCAATAGAAATCTATGTTTTATTCGATTCAATGGAACAACTGAAGCTAGAACAACGCCGCCGCAAATTGGCGTACCACATTCGCCAAGCCGCCAAAAAACTCTATGGATTACCCACATTGCCCTACAGCACCCGCCAACTTGAGGCGATCGCCAAAGCATTAGAATTGAAGATACGCAAATGGCTAGAATTGGGATGAATCAGAATCACAAGGCAGAGACAACTCCTGAATTGTCTCTAAGATAAAATACAGAAACTATCTACTAAGAAATATGCTCCAGAGTATTGTGGCGATTGCTAGTGTGATGATGATGTCGGCAGCAACTGGCTTTCAACCAATTGCCCAATCGCCAACTAATGACGAATGGACTGCCCTCAAAGGCACAGGCAAAGTCGTACTAATGCGTCATGCACTTGCCCCAGGCACAGGAGATCCTAGTGGATTTAAACTGGGAGACTGTAGCACACAGCGCAATTTGTCCGAAGCAGGACGAGAACAAGCCCGCCAAGCAGGGAATGAATTTCGGAGACGACAGATTCCAATTAAACAGGTTTTATCTAGTCAATGGTGTCGATGTTTAGAAACAGCCAAGCTTTTGAACTTAGGAGAGGTGAACCCAGTACCTACCCTCAATTCTTTTTTTCGCGATCGCAGTACAGAGAATAGCCAAACCACGCAAACCCGCCAACTGATCACCGAACATCGCCAGCAAGAGGGAGTCGTGATTATGGTGACACATCAGGTAAACATAACAGCCTTAACAGGTATAGTGCCGAGATCTGGTGCGGCAGTGGTAGTCCAAGCTAACGGCGCAGGGGAGGTAATCGTAATTGGTGAACTAGATCCATAAATAGTCATATTTATTAGTCAATCAACGCATTACCTGTTGAGTTGCAAGATTCTTTGAAGAAACGCTATCGCGTAGAAGTCCATGACCTGATTCCTAAATAGAAGGAAAAAACTCATGTGTAATTCTACTAATCTCGTAGTTGTCTCTGGTTATGTCGGCAACGTATCTGAATTGCGTCAAACCAAAACCAGTGGCAAAGATGTCCTAGACTTCAGCCTCGCCGTACAACCCAAACCTCGCCGAGACAAAGACGGTAATTGGATCAACCAAGAACCGCTTTGGGTCAAAGTAGTCTGCTGGAATGGAACTGCGGAATATGCCGAAGAACGCGCCGAATCTGGACGCTTTGTCGAAGTTACGGGAGTTCTGACTGAGCCTGAAGAGTATAAATCCAAGAAAGACAAGAAGCATCATGCGCGGACAGTGATTCATGCCCAGTCTCTGAACTTCATTGATGTAGTGAAGAAGTCTGCCAAAGACGAAGAGTATCAAGAATCAACCTCTTACGATTATGACTTTTAGCTGAACAAACAGAAAGAGTATTGATATCTATCAATACTCTTTCTGTTTGTTTTTTAGTCGCTATCGCTTGAGACTCATGCCCAACTAATAAAAAGAGAAAGTAACCATGATTTACACTCACAAAGGCTATCAATGCTTGCTATCGACGAGAACCACCCATCAAGGAACCGAATGGGTAGCCCAAGCCAAGAAATATGCGCTCAGCATTGAGCAGAAAGCATTCTTCCAATGGTGTGGCACAGAATTGATTACCAGCTTCGACAAAGAACAGACCAAACAACAGTTTGTTGAGATTGTGGAATTATTCTTGCAAGAACATGCGGATATATTCCCAATGTATCCCCGCCCAGAATTACCAGATGCGACTATCGAAGCAATTTTGGACGAGCGAGTGTATCTGACCATCAACAATAGTGGCAGACATCACACCGCCAAGTTCAGAGTATTCACAGAAGAACGTCTGCGCGTATTCCCATCCCGAATCCCGATTCCCGTTGGTATCAAGCCTAACGTGAAACCAAAGTACAGACAACTTGCCGCCTAATTGGTCATCTCTATAAAAAGTAAAATCTTCATCGTGAAGGTTTTACTTTTTTGCCAAAACTCTCGATGCAGTCAGAATGCAACCTGTCTTTTTTGAAGATTATATAGATTGCTATACTCTGGTAAGACTAAGAATAAACAAACATAAACAACTACAAGCATAAATCCCAAAACCTTAAACCTATGTCAGCAAGAGATCTGTTCCATGAAGCCGTTAAAAAAGCACTGCAAAAAGAACAATGGGTAATAACAGATGACCCTTTGAAATTCAAATTTGGGGATGTGAACTTTCAAGTAGACTTAGGAGCTGAGAAAATTGTTGCCGCAGAGAAACTAGGAGAAAAAATAGCTGTCGAGATCAAAAGTTTCTTAAACCCATCAGCAATTACTGATTTTTACTCGGCAATGGGACAATTCTTGAGTTATCGGCTAGCAATCGAAGCAAACGAGCCAAGTAGAACACTGTATTTAGCAGTACCATTGGACGTATATCAGACATTTTTTCAACTAGAGTTTACGCAAACTGCTGTACAACGCTATCAGATTTTGCTAGTTGTATATAACCCAGTAAATGAGGAGATTGTGAAATGGATAAAGTAAGCAAATACCGCGAGTATGTCCAAAAATTATTAACTCAGTACGTGAGCGGAGATATATCGAATGAAGAGGTAGAAGTACAGTTAGTTTTTGATGTAGAAAGAGACCATTATCAGTGGTTAAATATCGGATGGCAAGAACTGAACCGAGTATATCGATGTGTCATGCATTTTGATATTAAAGACGGGAAGATATGGCTACAACAGAATTTAACAGACCAAAATCCTGCGGAAGAGTTGATCGCAATGGGAGTATCAAGACAAGACATCGTATTGGGATTGCAACCACCCTATAAACGTCCATACACAGACTATGGAGTAGCTTAAAAAGATGGAGTGCTATTAATGGGGGCATAGCATCCTAACCAAATAAACCGCATTAAAAAAGGCTAGCGCCAGTGCTAATGGATCGATATCAAATTCCATTAGCTCAAAAAGCCATGACTATAACAACCATTGACCTAGACAAAACGAGACTGAAACTGTGCATCGAAATCATGCCAGAGACCGAAGCAACTGAGAGGATGGTAATCATCTCCATCTGCCGCGAACAAGGGATGCCCATGATTCAGACCATTAACTTGAGCGAACTGACTCCCATTCCATTACCACTAGCAAAAATCATTCAAGAATATGCCAATAGCGAATTGGCAGCACAAGAACCAAGTGTAGCAGCAACCCCAGACCCCATCACCATCACCAAAAGATCACTAGGATCTACATCCAAACAAATGGCACTACTATGAACTACCACATCAAGATTGAAGGACAGACCATTCCCGTACCACCAGAAATCGGGAGTAGTGACGAACAGATTAGAGCAACGCTCAGCCAATATTTTGAAGGAATCAAGAACTCGAAAATCGAAAGAACCGTGCAAGCCAACGGCGATATCCTCGTAGATGTCTGCAAACTCGCAGGACCAAAGGGTGGCATATGAGCGAGACAGCGATCGCTAGTTTAATCGCCGCATCCGAAGACATCAATCCTCTACTCGAAATCCTCTGGAAGATCGAACAATATCAGCAGCAAGGCAATCCATTAATTGAGCTAACCGCAATTGGACGCGAAGACTTTAGCGAAGTAACAGCCCAATCGCAAAAACAAAACCTGTCAATTCAAAGGACATTAGACAGCTTAAAAAGAGCAAGCCCAATTGCCGCACCGATGACAATCCGAGGATTCTGAGATGGACAAAACCAAATTCGAGTGGTTAGCAGCATGCACCGCCGACAAAGCAGTGGAGTACATCGAAGCAATCCAGCAAAGGGCGACAATGCTGCAACTGTATCACCATTACTATCCAGACGCATACCACCAGTCAAAGGCTAGTATTAAAGTTACTAGCCTTGAAACCTACAGTGAGAAAGAGCTAGAGTTTCTGACCTTACTAGACGACCAATTCTTCCCATTGCCATTATTGCTAGCAGAAACAGAGCGTATATCCTACATACCAGTTGAACCCCTTGGTACTTCATGGTATTACGACAACTTTGAAGAACTAGGCGCAACCGAAAAATTCTTGATGAGTCTAATTCATGGATTAGAAAATGACCCATGGAATGACCTAGAAGAAGAACTAGGACAAGAATTACCCCCTGCGGTGAGTTACATCAATTACCAAAAACTGAGCCAAGCCGTCAAAAAGGTGAGAGGGAAAATCACCCTCTTACCCACAGCGATCGACATGCTCACCCAATCCACAGGCAATCTGTGGCTGGACATCTCCTATGAAAACGACATCGTAGACGCTCACTGGACAGTAGAAGTCATCGACACCTTAAGAGAAGCCTATAGTGAAGCCCAACAGATCATGCAAAAGTATCGAGAATTTATCGAATGGCTAGAGCAAGACACCGCCAACTGCGTCAAAGTAGTCAAGCTCTGGAACCGATGCAAAGAGACGAATCCTAATACCCTCAACCACTATCTAGCAGCATGAGGAAAGAGCAATGCTAACCCTAGACCCACTGCAAGATGCCCTCAAACCCGATGGCTATCCCTTAATTGAAGCAGAGGCAAAACTGCTATTTCTGAAAGGAGGGCATTACTGCTTTCAATACCGACAGGGAGAAAAAGAAACCTATAAATTTCTATCACCCGACACAGTAAGAGCCGCCTTTCAGAACGAACGCATTGACACAGGATGGATACCCAACGGCGTAAAACGGATGGGAATCTGTCGTCAAGGACAATGGTATGTGCAGTTTATACCACCAGCAAAACGAACATTTACCTTCACTAACTTAAACGAAAACGCAGAGCCAATCTCCCTAACTATTCCCATGATGGGAATGGTATTGATGCTCTGTGGCGATACTTGCTATATCTGGGCAACCAAACAGAAAACCTTTGCCGCCAATGCGCCCATCTACCACGTGCCATTACCAAACATCTATGGAGATGGCAGGATTTGCATGGGAGTTGAGAATAATCTCAGCAACTATGCAGAAGGAATCGATCGCCTAGCCAAAGCATGGGAGATGTTTATGACAGCCCCGTTTAACAATCATCTCGCAAACGGCAAATCCCATAGCCATCCCGAAGACATCCGCGAAAAACTCATCCAATTGCAGAACAGCAACCGCTACCCCATCAACGATCTCGTCCCCCACGACAGTTCTGTACAGGTAGCGATCAACATGGTAATCAATCGATGAAACTACTAGATCATGTGCAGAAGCACATAGCAACCACAAATTCCACATCAACAGCCACGGCGATCGCCCAAAATCCTCCCCTAATTCAGCACATCATCGCCACCAATCTAAGCCTACCCGAAATCGCCCCAACTTCAATGTACGAGTATGTCTATGGCAGCAACGGCACATTCGTGAGAGCCAAGAGACAAGGATTAGAAGCGATCGCCCCCGTGTCCTATTACAAAGCCAAAGGACTAAGAGCAATATCCGCATCCGTGCAGATGACCTATCCAGCAGTTCCCCTATTTCTGGTAGAGCAAATGCTCGAAGCCTCACGCATTGCTTGCGATGCCAACAATCACCCTGTAGAGATCGTATTTCACCTATATTTTGAAAATGGAAATTGGCAGCTCGCAATTCCAGATCAAGAGCAAACAGCCACATCCTGTAAGCCATTGGATAACAGCGCAAATAGCAGCTACAGCCGAGCCATCATCGAAATCCATTCCCATCATGGCATGAGAGCCTACTTCTCAGACACCGATAACCGCGATGAAACAGGCTTTCGCATCTATGGAGTAATGGGTGAAATCTTCTCTAACCCACAGATCAGGATGCGTGTCGGAATTTATGGACATTTCTATGAAACCGCAACCACAGGAATCTTAGAATTACCAGCCCAACTAACCGATTGCCTAGTAGAGGATTGGTAATGTCAAACCTATCATTACCCTTTGCCGAAGCCGTCCCGATTCTGCTACCCGCCTATGAAGAACTAGACCTAATTCTGATCGGTTGTGGTGGCACAGGCGGATGGTTAGCCGTGAACTTGCCACGCATCGCCTACTTACAAAAGCAAGCTGGGAAAAAAGTAGCAGTTACATTCATCGACCCAGATCGAGTAGAAGCAACCAATATTCCGCGTCAAAACTTTATTCCCAGCGACCTTGGATTACCCAAAGCATCCGTTCTAGCCGCCAGATATGGACTGCAATGGGGCATTGAAATCAGCGCTATTACCTCATCCTTTAGAGCAGACATGGCAATATCGCGATGGAAACACCTGACAATTTGTATTGGAGCCGTGGATAATCCCGAAGCTAGAGATGAAATTGCCAAAGTTTTAGAAAATGGAAAAACAACCTTCTGGTTAGACTGCGGCAATCATTACGATTCGGGACAAGTCCTCCTCGGCTCTAGAGACACAGTGGAAAGTATGAAAGGAGCCTTTCATGTACCCACATTCTGCACTGGATTACCATCACCAGCCCTACAACATCCAGATCTGCTAGTGAAACAGGAATCAATTCAGAAAGTCCTATCCTGTGAAGAAGCAGCGATCTCTAATGCTCAGTCCATGTCCATCAATCATCGTATCGCCGATGAAGCATTGGATATGCTACTACGCCTACTAAGCGGGACCCTGACCCGTTTTGCAACCTATGTAAACTGCAAACATGGAACTGCATGGTCTAGATTCAACACCCCTGAAGAAATAGCCGCAGTGATTGGCAAGCCAAAGCAATATTTATATCCATATAAATCATAGAAAAAGCATAAAATTAATCGGAAATAATTAGAATTACTACTAATACTAAATAAAACTGGTGAGACATTAATAAAAAATAAATGATATGTCTGCTGTATAAAGGCTAAGAGGTATTTTAGTGATGTTATTTTCGATTAATTCTGGTGGTAAATTGGAAGACAATCTTAAATTTAATCAAAAAGTCATTTATTTTTTCGCAAAGTCATAGTACCTTAAAACAGAGTTGAATTTTTAGTCTGTTTTTATCCATTTTTAACCTATTCCCAATCAATAAGAATGTTCTCAGCTAGCTATTCTCGACCCGTATTATTTATAAATGCATTAACAACCGTCAAAGAATTCATAAACACTTCTTGCTTCGATATAGACAGGCAAGAAGTGTTTATGAAGATTCCTGAGCCACTTGGGTAATCTTTTACAAATTTCCAATGGTAGGAAACCTGCCTTTTTGCTTACATTCAGTGGAATGCTGACAAGAAATGCAACAAAGAAGCAAATCTATGATGTGAGCATGTCAGACGTAACGCATCTGTTTGTGTAGATAAGTTTGCCTAAATTGTTGAATTACAAGGTTGCCTGAACGCTAGACCTTTTGTTAAACCCAATATTAGTCAGCATCCATGAATAATATCTAAAATCAAGGCAGGATGGACTGAACGCCAAAATTAAGTCATGTCGTCATTGCAAAAAAATAAGCACACAAGGATCAAATCTAGATAGATCCAATGTATGCTTATAGGCATATTTTGTAAAAGTTAGGAGGCGAAAAATAATTTTTCCCCCTTCAAAATCAAAGAAGCCAGTGATTCCAGCCACTCGCTTCTTGATTACCCGAAGGTAGATATTAAAAATAACGGAAACGGACAGAGTTTGCTTGCAACGGCAATATTTGTTCAATGCTTTTTCATATCTTACAACAAGATATGCGGATCGCAACAGTTTGTGCTGCAAAATTTTTAAAAATTGTAAACAAAAGCGCAAACACAGAAAGAACAAAGAAAAAACTCAGATTCGTTTCCTGAATAAACGCTCTCCAGACAAGAGATTCAGGAAAAAAGAAATGAAAATAAAAGTGCAAGACTTGACTTGTGAGATCGCAGAACAGATTACTCAAGCCAAGCAAGAAGGAGGTTGTACAGCATGACCTCCCAAAAAGATTATATTTGTAACCAAGAAGAATCGAAATTTAGCCCTAAAGGACGAGAATCAACCAAGCTAAGCCCCACAGAGCTAACCGCTAAAACCTTCGCCAGCCTCTTCCCCTACCCATGGAAATTTATTTACGCCCAGTCCCCCGTAGGGACAGGGAAAACGGAGTGGAAAACTGAAACAAGGTATCCCCTAAGTGCAAGGCGGCTATACGCCCACTGGGAAAACCCCGAAATGCTGATCGGCGTAAGATTTGATAACCAAACCGAATATGCCCTAATCGATATCGACAAAAACAGTCCTTATCATCCCCACAACAACCATGCAAAATATCAACAAGTCCTGCACGCCCTCGAAGACATAGGACTAGTCAGACCATTAATTGTCCAAAGCTCCTACAGTCAAGGACTACATATTTACTACCCTCTATGGAAAGCCGTATCCAGCTTTGGAATCGCCTGCGCGATCAAAAGCTGTCTGCAAAAACACAACTGCGAAATCGCCGCAGGAGTAATTGAAAGCTTCCCCAACACCAAACGATACGAATCCGAATACAACGGACATCGACTACCCCTACAAACAGGAAGCTACCTCCTAAACAACGACCTCGCAATCATCGGCAACGACCTGAGTCAATTTGTCGAAACATGGCTAACCGTTCAAGAACAACAAGACCTAGAACTGTTAAGCCAAGCGATCGCCGAAGCAAAAGCCAACTACCAACCCCCCAAAGTCAATCGCAAAACCATCGAATGGCGAGACGACCTCGAGAAACAAATTGAAGAAGGATGGACAGAAAAAGGACAAAGTAACCAACTGCTATACCTGATAGGCAAATATGCCCGAGTCTTCATGGGATATGAAGAAATCGAAGCGATCGCCGAATACATCACCAAAACGGCAAAAGCCGCCGCAGGCTTCATGAAACATTGCCGAGACCTCAAAAGAATCAAGCAAAAAGCGAAAGCGATCGCCAAATGGTGTCTAAAAAATCACTTTCCGTGGGGCAGCAAAAAAAGCGAAACAGGAGAAGAAATCACAAAACTTGAGACAGAGAGTCAAAAAGCACAAAAACAAGCCGACAGACTTGAACGCATCCGCATCGTCGTCAACGAACTCAAAGAAAGCAGAGAAATGCCTATAAGCATTCGGAGAATGGCACAAGCGATCGCCCAAAGAGCAAAAGTATCTCTCGAAACGCTATACGCCAACAAAGAGCTATGGCATCCCGAATTTACAGAAAGCAACCCAAAAATGAGTAACAGCCCAACCGAAGCCGAAAACCAACCAGAAATACCCCCTGAAATCAATCAACCGAAACAAGCTGAAAGCGAGACAGAAAGGGGTGTTACAGAAAAAGCCTTATATAAAGCGTTAGCCCCCTGTGAAACGCCCCTGCGAGGGCAAAAATTGCCAAAAATTGCCCCAGTTGATTTTCAGGACTCAACAGACTTGCCCAAGTCCCCGACAAAAACTAAAGAACCGATGTGGATCGAGACGCATGGCAGGCTAAGTCCGTCCAAAAATGAAACTGCTAAAGCGTCAGTGTCTCCAAACTCTCAAACTCCATCGACTCGCACTGCCAATGCTGACTGTTTGCTACCTTACGAAATGCCCAAAACTCAGAGCATTTCACTGGTTGAAAGTAGGATTGGTTATCTCCGAGCATTGTTGGGTACTCCGATTTTGCGAAGGGGTAAGTCCACGTCAGAAATTGCCAGTCTGCAAGCTGAACTAGCGCGACTTGAACGCGATCGGCTCAATAACTAGCGAAGAGGTTTGAGGTAGTACTGGTTATCAAAAAGACTCGTGAAATTTTGGATCGAGTTAGGCTTAGGATGTATATATATCAACGCTTTAATTAGAAAAACGATGCCACCTCGTAAATCTGCAACATCCCAAACGATATATCAGCTCAAAATTACGCTTAAATATGCAAAACCTCCTATCTGGCGGAGGGTGCAGGTACTTAATACAACTAACCTACAGCAGCTTCACCAAGTCATTCAATTGACAATGGGATGGAAAGATTACCATATGCATCAGTTTACAATTAATGGGATTGATTATGGTCAGCCCATCCCTGAATATGATATTGACCTCCGCAATGAGAAGACTGCCAAGCTTGATCGACTCATCACTTCGGAAAAGCTTAAGTTTCTCTATACTTACGATATGGGTGATGATTGGGAACACGAGATCTTAGTGGAAAAGATATTGCCACGGGACGCTGATAAGAATTACCCATATTGTTTGACAGGAAAGCGAGCCTGTCCACCCGAAGACTGTGGCGGTGTATGGGGATATTCAGAATTTATCGCAGCAATCCAAGACCCAAATCATCCCGAACATGAGGAAATGCTGGAGTGGGCTGGTGGGAGCTTTGACCCCAATCAGTTTGACCTCGACACGGTGAATCAACTATTGCCTGTTACCAAGTAAAAGTTAGCTGATATTTCCTATGGGAGATATACCTTAATCTACTGATGCTCTGTCTAGTCAAATTTCTGAGACTTATCCTTGTTTTTTCTTGAATCGCTATTGAACATCGCTCTCGCTTGCAACCCGTGCTCCAATACCAATCAAGAGAAATGAGAATCGTAGTCGATACATTTAAATCAACGGGAAAATGGGTTGAAACTTACGAAACACCAGTAACTGTAAAACAACTGGACGAATTTAAGTACTCGTTTGACCCAGAAAAATGTCTAGAACTGTTTGAAAAAATATCGGGCAAGGAGCTTCCAAAGAAAAATCCTAATTATGCATTGGTAATTAGACTTGAGGCTAAAGTTCCTGAAAATACTCATTTTATCCGCTACATGATAGCTGGAAGATGACAAAAAACATGACTATCAAGTGATAGTCATGTTTTTACTTATCGGCGATCCTCATATACCCTCTGACTATCAGGCAATATCCAAAGAGCGCACAAGCCTTTAGTCACATACTTACCATTCATCACAATCAAAGCTTCCTTTAAATTTTGTTGATTCTGCTGACAAGCTTTCAGATTTTCCCTATTCCAATCCAGAATATTGCGAGCCAGCTTGCCCTCATCACTAGCTAGCCATTCTAAATCCTTAGAAGCTTGTAGTCTGGATTGATTAGGCGACAAGACGTTAGCGATCGCCAGACCCGAAACTATCCCAGCAGTCAGACCGATCGCTAACATCCCTGCACCAATAAACGCGATCGCAATCAAGCTAAAAAATGATTGACCTTGAGGCGCACCTTTTTTAGCAACAGCTAGGCAACCACCCGTTGTCTCTAAGTCCTTAACTTTAAATTCACCCATAGAGGCTGACAAAGATTTAGCAAACTTCTGGATGCCAA
Source organism: Pseudanabaena sp. M53BS1SP1A06MG (assembly GCA_020404105.1). Classification (GTDB taxonomy): domain Bacteria; phylum Cyanobacteriota; class Cyanobacteriia; order Pseudanabaenales; family Pseudanabaenaceae; genus Pseudanabaena; species Pseudanabaena mucicola_A. The sequence goes on from JADBWH010000012.1 coordinate 14,668, forward strand.
CCTCAAAACCTTTATTAAGAGCCTCGCGAATTAACGTTGGCCCCGTAGCGATCGTTGCCGCAACCTGAGCATTGGATAAAAATATGGCAATGTACGGATCGTCATGGGGAATCCCAGACTTTGCCACAATCTCATAGATTTTTGCTTTAACTGTCGGCTCATAGTCGTTAATCGCAATATCAAGATAACTAGGGAGAGGGCGATCGCTGTTAGTCATATAGAGATACTAGATACTAAGCTTTTACTTCTTTTTTCCGAACATCCGCAAAAATATTCGTAGAGTCAAAAGCACTATAAGCATTGCGTAAAAAGGTTTTAATTTGATTCCTACCGATAATGCCAAACTCAGCATAATTGAGCGCATGAGAAAACATCATCCGCTTCGCATTGATCTCAATCCGCTTCGCATCACCCAACTTCGGGAAATCAATTACAGTCACCCCATATTCCGCGATCGCTTTCTGAATGCTTTCATGGCTATGAAAATATTCCCACTCATCACAACGACCCATATTTTTGATAAATACGTGGGGAATGTAACCCTGATAATGCTCTAAGGAATTAATAAATAACTCAATAGAATCACTCTCACCATCACTGACAAACCACTTCACAAAAGAAATATTATTTTCTTTGCCCAGTTCTAATAATCCCTTAGCATCAATCCACGCAGATACAGCCCGATGCACCTGAGCAGGGAGATTGACAATGACCATTTTTTTGAAAGCATAGTCAAAGATAAGATCTGGAGTATCCGCCAACTTTTCATTCTCCGAAAAGAAAGCAACCTTACAGTCTTTGTAAATATTGAATAGCGTTGGATTGCTTCTATCGGTTTCAATGCCGACATGAAGAATATTGTTATCAATACAATATTGAATCATCGTGCGGGCAACCCAGCTCTTACCCACACCACCCTTTTCGCCATCTATTAAATTAATTATTGCCATATCTGAAATTTAGTACTTGTTAAAATGTTTGAGCATTTCGGCTTGCCTTATTCTTTCAATCTCATCTTCATCATCAGTAGAAACTGATGACTCTACTGGATTTACCTTAGGCACGAGACTTTTTGAATTAGTTTTCTTGTTGTTACTAGGTTTTGAGTTAATAGATGCTCCCGTAGAGTCAGCAGCATCCGTTGATTTTGGCTCAATAGATAAATGAATAGCACTGCCTTCTAGGTCTACTAAAGGTTCTACCGAATTATTAACTGATAAATCTGCTTGGGTAAAGCTTTCTGGTTCTAGTTGTTTAGATAACTCAGCCTTAGCAGATCTCCTAGCTTCGCGTTTAGATAACAATAAAGAATTCTTACGTTCTTTCTTGATGGTTGCCAAGTATGAAGCAAGAGTTTGTGGACTAATATCGATATGAAATTCTTCAAGAAGCTTTGCTGCTATATCTTTATACGTGTAGCGCTTTTGACGCATGGACTTGATACTATCCTCCAGTATCCGTATAACTTCTATCAGAGAATTAATTTCAGACTTAGAACTAGATTTATCAGGAAGATTACTCCACTTACTAGAAGTATCTAATAATTTTTCTCTTGAGATCTTTAAGTCGGACATGAAAACAGTTGTATTTCAATTGTTTAGAAAATTTAGCATATTGGAGAAAAAAAGCAATTGCTCGATCAGCTATGAAAATGAATATGCTTTTAATAGTTTTGAATAAAATGTATCTAATTGCCAGCCTTTTAATATCAGTTTAAATCAATATATTTTTATATAAAAACTATCTAATTGGATATTTATATTGAAATCTAAATCTTATTAAATATTTACACAAGATGATATGAATACTCCTATTAGTAATCCGATTAAGTCGACAGTTGTATTCATTCATATATCATCTTTGCCTAAGCACGAGATTGCGTCATTTCAGCAGTGATTGTCGCGTGCAGCAAGCTATGTCAATTGTCTGCCAAAAATCGCTAACGCTTTTTCGGCAGATAATTGACAGCTTGCCAAAGGGGAGTCCCCCCTTGGAACCCCCCGCAAAAAAAATAAAGTTTTTTTGCAAAAGAAAAATAAAATCAGAGATAATGCAAAATTAATAATTACTCAGATAATCGGAATGAAATGACTCTTGATGAGAGAATTACAATTAGAATAAGTAAAAAAGAAAAAGATATACTTCAACAGAAAGCAGATGATTTAAACCTAAAGCTAAATGAATTGGTGAGATTGAAACTTATTCATGTAGACGTTGAGCAAACGCATGAAATGATTTCTATAAACTGGAAATATTACAAACAGCTTAATAAAATAGATTTTCAACTAAGAAAGATTGGTACGAATATCAATCAACTAGCCCACAATGCAAATTTAAGTATGCAAATGGGAAGTCCAATGCAGGCAGAAATCAAAAAACTCAATGAGTTGTCTGCTGTACTTGAAGAAGCTAAAAGCTTGATAACCGATGCATGTAGTCATATAAAGTCAATAGCGGGAACACCCCCAACAAAAAAATGATCGGCAAAATTATCAAAGGTAAGAGTTTTAAAGGTTGCTTGGCATATGTGCTCAGAAGACCTGCCTTTGAGATTATCAATATGAATGTATGTGGAGAGACTGCAAGCGAAATAGCATCAGATTTTGAAATGATCCAAAAACTGCGCCCAAGGCTTACTCGATCAGTTTGCCACATCACACTTAGCATTAGTCCTAATGAAAGCCTAAGTGATGAATCATGGATACAAATCATCGATCGCTATTTCCAAGAAATGGGTTTTACGAATAATTTTTTCGTAGCCGTAAAACATAAAGATAAACAGCACGAACATGTCCATCTAGTTACCAGTCGCATCCGATGTGATGGCACTGTTGTATCTGATAGTTGGGATATGCTCCGCAGCCAAAAGGTAATCAGGCAAATAGAGCAAGACTTTGGTTTAACGCCAGTAAAGAGCAGTTGGGAAAGCGATCGCCAAGCACCAACTAAAAGTCAAATCAACAAAGAACTAGAGACAGGGATTCCCACAGTAAAAAAGCAACTTGCTGACAAGATCGATCGTGCGTTGGCACAGGTAAATAATCTGCCAGAGTTGCTAGAGCAATTAGAACGAGATGGAGTTGAAGTAAAAATCAGTCGAGATCGTCAAAATATACTAAAAGGGATTAGCTATAAACTCGATGGTGTGAGCATGGCGGGATCTCGCGTGGGAAGTATCTACTCCCTGCCAAAAATAGTCAAACGATTAGAAGCGAAAGCAGATCAACTAAATCAACAGGACAATAAAGTTGTCAACAGTAATGCCAACAAGCACAACATAACTAATGCCCAAGCTAATGCTAAAGCCTCTGATCTATTGCACATTGCTAAGGAGATTGAGAAAAAAACGAAAGTCTGTCTAACGATGCCGCAGTTAATTGAGCAATTGAAGCAAGCGGGAATTGGGGCATACGTTAAATACACCCGCACCAATAAAATCAAAGGTATTTCCTACAGCATTGGCAATGAAAGCATTCAAGGTCATGAGTTAGGTAAAAAATACAGTTGGGGAGGATTACAAAAATATTTGCAAGTAAGTTATGACGCGAATCGTGACAACCCATTGATTAAGGCGAGCCAAAGCCATGACTCAAAACCAGTGAAGCGATCTGTTGTGTCATATCACCAAAACCGAAAGGCTGTACCAGAAAATAATCTGGCAGAAATGGTACAGGAAATCGTAAGGCTGAAATCATTACAATCCCCCGAACAAATACCGAAACCTGTGCAACCAGAAACTCCAAATCGAGACGAGTCATTATTGCAACAACAGCTATTAATAGAGCAAGCACATTGGATCGCCGCCTTCTGCCATGAGATGCTGAACGAACTAGGAACGAATTGTTTTGGTGAAGAAGGTAAAAATAATTACAGGATAGACAGATCTAGCGATCGCCTAACCGTACAAAGGTTGAAAGGCGATCGGGCGGTGATTTTACAAGTTACTGACCAAGAGATTGAGTATGTCAACTTACAGCAAATGGACATCCGCCGATTCGAGAATGCATGGCAACAAAAGCAAAATCATAGACAGTCAAATTCAGATCAAAATCTTCCCATACCATAATAGTCAAGAGCCTCTGGACAGTCTTAGAGGTAAAGCATTAATCAATCAACAAAAACATGAATCAAGAAACAGAGGTAGTCATAATAGGCAGTGGTATCGGAGGGTTATGCTGTGCGGGGATGCTGGCGAAATATGGAATTAAAGTCATAGTTTGTGAAAGCCATAGCATCGCAGGGGGAGCCGCCCATAGCTTTAGCCGACAAGGTTATACCTTCGACTCAGGCCCATCGCTATTTTCAGGAATGTCCGCCCGCCCATCGACTAATCCTCTTGCCCATGTACTTGACGCATTAGAAGAAAAAATTGATTGGTTAACCTATGACGGCTGGGGCTGTGCCATGCCCGAAGGACAATTCTTTGCTGCCGTTGGCAACGAATCCTTTATCGAAATCTTGACTAAACTGAGAAACAAAGAAGCCGTCAAGGAATGGCAAAAATTACAAACAGTCATGTTGCCCTTGGGGAGAGCCGCCACCGCCTTACCACCGATCGCACTTCGCAATGACTGGAAAGTAGCACTATCAGCAGGAAAATATCTCTGGAAAATGCTGAGAGATCTGCCACAACTGACCATGCTGACCCAACCCTTTTCCAAAATCCTCGAAGTAGAAGTGAGCGATCCCTTTATCTTGAACTGGATGAACCTGCTCTGCTTCATGCTGTCAGGACTACCCGCCAATGGCACACTCACTGCCGAAATTGCCTTCATGTTTGCCGATTGGTATCGTCCCGAAGTCCAACTTGACTACCCCAAAGGCGGAGTCGGAACCCTCGTCGAAGCATTGGTGAGGGGGCTGCAAAAGTATGGAGGAGAATTGCTGCTCAATAGCCATGTGCAGGAAATTATTTTAAATGGAACAAATGCAACGGGCGTGAGACTCGTCAACGGCGAGATCATCCAAGCCAAGCGAGCCGTCATCTCAGGAGCATCGATATGGGATACCTTGAAATTACTTCCCCTAAGCGAGCGATCGCCCAAAGAATTACATCAATTACACCGAGAGCGTCAAGCCATTCCCGCTTGTCCTAGCTTTATGCATCTACATCTAGGTATAGAAGCATCGGACTTGCCCAAAGATTTACCCTGTCATTGGCTAGTCGTCAACGATTGGGAAATAGGAGTCGAAGCACCACAGAACGTCGTTGCCGTATCGATGCCATCTGTATTAGATCCAGACCTCGCCCCCACAGGCAAGCATATAATCCATGCCTATACACCCGCCACTGAACCCTTTGAGCTATGGTCAGGATTAGATCGCAAATCGGAAGCCTATCAGCAATTGAAACAAGAACGTGCTGAAATCCTATGGCAAGGGATAGAGCGGTATATCCCTGATGTGAGAAATCGTTGCGAAGTTACCCTCATTGGTACACCCTTAACCCACGCCAGATTCCTGAGAAGGTATCAAGGCAGCTATGGACCCGCGATCGCCGCAGGGCAGGGAATATTCCCCAACGCCAATACTCCCATATCAAAACTATATTGTTGCGGCGATTCCACCTTTCCTGGGATTGGATTGCCTGCGGTTGCCGCCAGTGGTGAAATTCTGGCTAACTCCCTAGCTTCCCTGAAGCAGCATCAAAGCATACTAAAGGAAATCTTCAAGCGAGAGTTTTAAGACAGTCAGCTCTTCGAGGATATTGCGGAATTTTAAGGGACAGCTAATCATAGGCTTGTTCTCAATTTAAAGAGCAAGGCAATTCCTAATAGGATTGCATCGCTCGTTAGTTAATTTGGTGTATTTACTCTCTAGCTTGGCTGCTAGTCGGCTTTGAATTATGGTAATAATTAGTAACTGATTTGAGATTTTAGGGGTTTGTTTTGACAGTAGAACATCGACTGAAACAATTGGATGCGGCAATTAGAGATCCGCAACTGCTTAATAATCAGGGAATTGGTAATGAGATTGGATTTTATATTTTTGATTACGATCCCAAGGATGAACTAATTGTTGCCGAACATCTGCCCAAGTTGCAGTTAAGCTTGGCTGAGCAAGGGTTTAAAGTCAGAGAGTTTAATTTGTATCGAACCATGATTAATATTCTCGAAGCAAAAAATATACTACACAAGGCTTTGAAGATGGAAGATTCACAAGGTAATCGGAAGTTAGAAAAAGCGATTAGACCATTATTATTACCTGAAGAAATTATCGCTCATATCAAAAATTTGCTGCGAGGTGATGAGGACTTGTTTTTTATTACGGGTGTGGGTGCTAGTTATCCGTTGTTACGATCGCATACGATTTTAAATAATTTGCATTCGGCTTTAGATCGCAAGCCTTTAGTGATGTTTTTCCCTGGGGTTTACGATGGGCGAGAATTACGGTTGTTTAACCTGTTTAAAGACGATAATTATTACAGAGCTTTTTCATTAGTGCGTAATTAAAAACTAGATAAATTTTTGAAAAGGTGGAGGAGCCGCTTTTTCAAAAATTTATCTATAAGTCGTAAGGAGAGAGAAAATATGCAAATTCAAGAATTGTTTTCTAAAGACATCAATCGTCCGATCAATGGGGTGATTAAGGTCGGTCAGGATGATGACGCTAATATTTATCAAGAGTTGGATGAATATGTCATTACCCGTGAGCTAGATGGACATTTTCGGACTTTCTTTGATCGCCATAACATCGCCCTCGATCAGCCTACTGACAAAATGGGGGTATGGATTGCGGGGTTCTTTGGATCGGGGAAATCACACTTTTTAAAAATCTTGGCATATTTGCTAGAAAATCGAGAGGTGAAGGGTAAAAAAGCCTTTGATTTTTTTGATGATCGGCGGATTCCTGATGGCGTATTGAGGGCCAATATTCAGAGATCGGTGAATACAGATGCAGATGTAATTTTATTTAATATCGATTCTAAGGCTGATGCGGGTAGCAAGTCGCAGAAGGATAGCATCGTCAAGGTTTTTCAGAAAGTTTTTGATGAAAAGTTGGGATACTTTGGAGCCATACCTGCGATCGCGGAGTTTGAACGACGGCTCGATCAAAGGTGGCTTTACATTCCTTTTAAAAATGCGTTTCAAGCTTTAAATGGTAGTAGTTGGGAATCGGAGCGTAATAGTTGGCATTTTGAACAGTCAACCATTCAAGAAGCTTTGCAGACAGTGACGGGGATGACTGAAGATGAAGCGCGTCTGATGGTGGAAGCATTTAGCAATCAGGCGGTGGAGATTAGCCCCGAAAAATTTGCGCGATCGGTTAGGGAATATCTCGATCAAAAGGGTAAGCATCATCAAATTATGTTTATGGTCGATGAGGTGGGGCAGTATATTGGCTCTAATTCTGACTTGATGCTTAACCTACAAACTGTGGTGGAGGATTTGGGGATTCATTGCAAGGGGCGGGCTTGGGTGATCGTCACATCACAGGAGGCGATGGATGAGATTACCAAAAATCGGATTAAGGGTAATGATTTTTCTAAAATTGTGGGGCGGTTTGGTCGTCCGATTAGCCTTTCCTCAGCGAATACCGATGAAGTGATTCGTTTACGGCTATTGGTCAAGTCCGAGATTGCTAATACATATTTGGAAGATTTATATGTCCAAAAAGAAGCAGTTCTCAAGAACCAAATTACATTTAGCGAAGACTGTGCAGAGTTGTTGGGTTATCGCGATCGCCATGAGTTTGCATCGACCTATCCCTTTGTGCCTTATCAGTTTAAATTACTGCAAAAAGTATTTGAACAGATTAGGCTGACGGGAGCCGCAGGTAAGCATTTGGCGATGGGAGAGCGATCGCTACTAGATGCTTTTCAAATTGCGGCTAAGGATGTGGCACATAGTGAAACTGGGATATTAGTACCTTTCGATCGCTTTTATGCGGCGATTGAAGGATTTTTGGATACGTCAGTGAAACGTGCCATCGCTCAAGCGGCAGAAAATCGACAACTACAGGAAGCAGATGATCTGCCTGTACTCAAAACTCTATTTATGATCAAGTATGTCCAGTCCATTCGCGCTAATTTGGACAACTTGACTACGCTCTGTCTCAGTCACATTGATCAAGATAAAATAGCCTTGCGCGATCGCCTGAAATCTTCTTTGGAGAGATTGGAGCGTCAGACTTTAATCCAACGGGAAGGCGATATTTATATATTTTTGACGCAGGAAGAGCAGGAAATTGGGCGCGAGATTAAACAGATTCCTCTCAATAGTGAAAAGGTATTTGAGCAGCTAAAGTTATCAATTTGGAATGAGATCTTTGCTGACAAGAAATATCGCTACGACGATCGCCATCAATATGAATTTAACCGTAAAATCGACGATCGCGCCTCTAGTAATCAGCAATATGATTTCACTTTGCATCTGATTACGCCCAATTACGATCGCTATGGCGAAATGCAAGATGACACGGCTTGCTTGATGAATACAAATTCACAGCAAGAAGTGATCGTGCGTTTACCTTATAGTCAGAGCTTGCTTGATGAACTTGATGAGCTAGTCAAAACAGCCGAATATGTCAGTAAAAAAAGTGGGGCGATTTTGAGTGCGAGTATCCAAAAGATTTTGGATACTCGGAGCCAACAAAATAGTAAACGGAAACAGGAAATAACGAGCATCCTGCGATCGCAAATTGCTGAAGCTGATGTCTTTGCCTGTGGTAACAAGGTAAATATTGCTTCTAGGGATGCAAAAACTGTCATTACGGAAGGTTTGCGCTATTTAGTCACCAATCTTTATAGCAAATTGGGCTATGTGCAGAGCGTCTTTAAGGATGAGGCGCAAATTATGACTGCCTTTACCCGTGATACGGAGCAGCAAAATCTGCTCGATCCCAATCATCCTAATGCTGCCGCCCATGCCGATCTGATTTCCTATTTGACAGATGAAGTGCGATCGCATCGGCGGGTGAGTATTCGCAATTTGCTCGACAAGTTTCGGGTACGTCCCTATGGTTGGGATGATTTTGACATTTTAGGAATTTTGGCGGAGGTGATCAATCAAGGTAAAGCCGAACTGCGTCATCACACCGAGGTGGTGAATCCTAAAGATCCGCGAGAGAAGGATTTAGTTAAAAAACTGACCTCAAAAGTAGGCAAAGAAGAATATCTGATCAGGTTAACCGAAGAGGTGAATCTGGCGACAGTGAAAGTAGCGCGGGATTTGGCAAGTGAGCTATTCGATCAAAATCCTGCCTCGGATTGGCAAAAACTCTATGAACAGTACCGTGAATCCTTTAAGAAACAGATCGCGGCGTTGCAAGGTTGGCTGACTCAAGCAGAGCGCGATCGCTTGCCCTTTGTGAGTGAGTTAAAAACCTATCAGCAATTAATCCAAAATTTGTTAGACCATGATGGCGCGGCAAATTTCTTTAAAGCGATTCAAAATGCTGAAGGGTTGCTTGAAAAATATATTGACGATCGCGATAAGTTAAAGTCTTTCTTTGGCAGTCAGGTAAGTATTTTCCAAGAGGTGATCGCCCAAATCAAAGCCTTACAACCCGATCTGCATCATATTCAAGAACAGGAATTGCGGCAACGAGTGGAAACGGCACAGCAAATTCTTGCTCTTAGCGATCCGACTAAGCGGATTCCAGAGTTAAAGACTTTGCTTCAGCCTGTGCAATTGAGAGTGCAGGAGGTTTTACGATCGCAGATTGCCCAAGTGCAGCAACAAAGCCAGAAACTCCGCGAACAGGTACAGGTTTATGTCACGCAGGCGCATGGAGATTTAGGCGATCGCCTTGATCTAAAGATGGCGACGGCGGAACTAGATCGGGTAGTCACAACTGCTAATCAATCGGCAACTATTGATGCGGCGATCGCCCGCAGCAGTGAGTTAGCGAATTTGTATAGCACCCTGATTAATCGCATCGATCGACAGGCGGAATCTTTGCAGCAACAGTTACAAGCTGCCGATTGGGAAGGAAAAAGGGAAGAGGAACAAGGGAAAAGCGGTTCCCTTGTTCCTCAGCCTTTGCCGACTGTCAAGCCGATCGCTGTGATTCGGGCAACTTCGGCGGTGACTAAGCCGATTTTGGAAACTGAGGAAGATGTGAAAGAATATCTTAATAATTTGGGACGGATGATGATCAAGGAGATTCGGCAGGGTAAACGGGTGCGTTTAGAATAGATGCATAAAATACAGTCGTAGGGGCAGAGCATTCCCGCGACAATCTATAATTTTTAGATAACCTATTTTTGGGAATGCTCTGCCCAAAACCTCACAACGCGGGGACAAATTGTTTGCAAAGGCAAAGAGGGCGTAGCATTTGCAGATCGAGATTTCTGTGATGTGTTTTAAAATTGTGGCGCAAATGCTACAAAGAGGGCGTAGCATTTGCGGATGGAGATTTCTGTGATCAGTTTTAAAATTGTGGCGCAAATGCTTCGCCCCTACAACATTTTTTCGTAAATCCAATAATTAACTAAGAGAACCGATGAACCGTACTGCGATCCGTAATTTTGCGACTTGGGCGAGAACTACTTTGATCGAGCAGGTGCGATCGCGTCTGCATAGTTTTGGTATCACCGAAAAGCGGATTGTGTCAGCGCAAAATGTGGCGGGGGGAATTGTGGTAAATGGGCAGACGCTCAATGGTGAGGATGCGGAACATTATCGGCAATTAAAATCGCTGATTGATCACAGTGGCTTAACGGGGGCGGCGCTGATTACCAAGATTACGGAGGAGATTGCCTATATTTGGTTTAACCGTTTGGCGGCGTTGCGGTATATGGAGGTGAATGGTTATCTCAGTTATCGGAGTTTGAGTAGTAGTGACCCGAATTTGGTCGATCCTGATATCTTGCGTGAGGTGGGAGCGATCGCGGCGGCAGGAGATTTTGAGGAGTTGGATTTTGCGAAGTTGACGGTATGGCGCGAGTTGGCGGCGAGTCAACCGAATCCTGATGAGTGGTTATATCGCAAGTTATTGTTATTGCAATGTCGCGATTTGTCGAAGGCGATCGCCTGTTTGTTCGATCGCGATAAGGATTACACGTTGTTATTTTTGCCGCCAAATTTGTTAAATAGCGATTCGATTCTCAAAAAGTTGGTGAGTGCGATCGCGGAGGAGGATTGGCTAGATATCGAGATTGTGGGTTGGCTGTATCAGTTTTATATTTCTGAGAAGAAGGATGAGGTGATCGGCGCGAAGTCGAAGGTGAAAGCGGAAGATATTCCTGCGGCGACGCAGTTGTTTACGCCCCATTGGATTGTGCGCTATATGGTGGAGAATTCGCTGGGGCGGTTGTGGTTGGAGGCACATCCTGAGTCAAGTTTGCGGGAGAAGATGCCGTATTATTTGGAGAGATCCCCCCTAGCCCCCCTTGAAAAGGGGGGGAAAGATGCTCTTCAAGTCCCCCTTATTAAGGGGGATTTAGGGGGATCGTTAAATCAAATGGAAGTAAGATCCCCCCTAACCCCCCTTGAAAAGGGGGGAAAAGATGCTCTTCAAGTCCCCCTTTATAAGGGAGATTTAGGGGGATCTCTTACCCCTCAAGACCTCACTGTTTGCGATCCTGCTTGTGGGAGTGGGCATATTTTGGTTTATGCCTTTGATTTGTTGTTTGAGATTTATCGGGAGCAGGGGTATAGCGATCGCGAGATTCCTGCTTTGATTCTTGAGCATAATTTGTTTGGTTTGGATATTGACGATCGCGCGGTGCAGTTGGCTAGTTTTGCGATTTTGATGAAGGCGCGGGCTAGGGATAAGCGTTTTTTGCGGCGGGTGGCGGATTTACCGAGGTTAAATATTTTGTGGGTGCGGAATACGCGGCAGTTTTTTAATGAGAGGGAGATGGCTGGACAGAGGGCGATCGCTGATCATCAGATGTCTTTGGGGTTGGGGTTGGCGGAGCAGTTGCCTTTGGGATATGTTGCGCCTATAGTGCGGGGTTCGTTGGTGAGTTTTTTAACGGAAAATGCGGCGATTTCGGGGGAGTTGTTGGCTATTTTACGGGCGTTTGTGGATGCGGATCATTTGGGTAGTTTGATTGGGCCGCCTGTGTTTGATGCGGATCGCATTTATGAAGAGTTGGATCGGTTGGAGTTTGATTTTTCGATTTATCGGGATGATTTTGGGGTGTTGCGGGATGTTGTGCGTCAAGCGGTGTTTTTGCGCCGACAGTTTCGGGTGGTGGTGGCGAATCCGCCATATATGGGAAGTAAGGGAATGAATGATAAGCTCAAAGCCTTTGCTGAAAAGAATCATGCAGATAATAAGTCCGATCTGTTTTCTATATTTATAGAAAGAGTCATGAATATGACGGTTAAAGATGGATTTATTGGTTTGATGAGTCCATTTACATGGATGTTTTTAAGTTCATACGAGAAATTGCGTCAAAAGATTTTAAGTGAAAGTACATTAACAAGTCTGATCAGACCTGAGTATCACGCTTTTTTTGATTCTGCTTTTGTACCTATTTGCGCTTTTACTCTATTCAATAGAGCTTTACCCGAATATGAAGGAACTTTTATCGATTTAAAAGATTTTTATGGTGCAGATTTACAGCCTGTTAAGGTTCTAGAAGCAATTGCAAATCCTGATTGTGGTTATCTGTATCATGCAAAGGCTAGTGATTTTGGCAAGATTCCATCGAGTGCGATCGCTTATTGGGTTAGCGATCGGGAATTACAAGAATATAGTCAAGGTAAGCTTTTACAGAGCTATTCTGAACCCAGAAAAGGACTAGATACGGGTCATAATGATAGATTCCTAAGATTATGGCATGAGGTTAGTATAACTAAATCAGTTCTATTTCAATTTAAAGAAATCTACTTAAAAAACAATGAATTTAAGTGGTATCCATACAACAAAGGTGGTGAATTTAGAAGATGGTATGGCAATCATGAATATGCGATAAATTGGGCTAATAACGGTTTAGAAATAAAAAGTCAGTTAAATAATGACAAGCAAAAACCAACACTAAGAAATCAAGATTATTACTTTCGTCAGGGTTATACATGGACTACTGTATCTTCTTCTAATTTCTCTGCAAGGTATACGCCAGAAGGTTTTTTATTCGACAATGGTGGATGTACTTTGTTCGCAAGTCAAGATATTCATTTAATTGGAGGTTTTTTAAATTCAAAAGTTGCTAATAGATACTTAGGTTTTATATCTCCAACTTTGAATTATCAACCAGGCGATATATCTAAACTTCTTTATAAATCAATTACTGATAAACATAGAAAAGAGGAAATAGAAAAAATAGTTTTAAATTTAATTTCTATCTCTCGCGAAGACTGGGATAACTTTGAAACCTCATGGGACTTTAAAACCCATCCATTAACCCGATACAAAACAGACCTAATCCAACAAACATTTGAGAACTGGCAAAAAGAAACAGAAAGCGCATTTCAACAACTCAAACAACTCGAAGAAGAAAACAACCGTTATTGGATCGCCGCCTACGGACTGCAAGACGAACTCACCCCCGAAGTTCCCGATGAACAGATCACCATCCGCCGCGCCGACCTCACCCGCGATATTAAATCCCTGCTCTCCTATGCAGTAGGTTGCATCATGGGGCGCTATGCGTTAGAGAGAGAGGGAATAAGATCCCCCCTAACCCCCCTTAAAAAGGGGGGAAAAGATGATCTTCAAGTTTCCATTCAAAAAGAAGAAGAAAAGAAAGAAAAAGAAGAAAACTCTTCTCCCCCCTTTTTAAGGGGGGCTGGGGGGGATCTCCCATCATCAGCCATCATCCCCATTACCTCCCAAGCCTACTTCACCGATGACATCGTAGACCAGATCATCGAATTTCTCAAAACCGCCTACAGCCCCCAACACCTCCAAGCCAACCTCGACTACATCGCCAACGCCCTCACCCTCAAAACAGGCGAAAACTCAAGAGATAGAATCCGTCGCTACTTCCTCGATGAATTTGTCAAAGACCACATCCAAACCTACAAAAAACGCCCGATCTATTGGTACTTTACCAGTGGCAAAAAGAAAGCCTTCGGCGCACTCGTCTACCTACATCGCTACGACACCACCACCCTCGCCCGACTCCGCACCGATTACGTCCTCGAACTCCAACGCAAACTCGACAGCGAGATTCAACGCGAACAACAAAACCTCGCACTCCTCACCACCACCACCGCCAAAAAAGCCAGCCAAAAACTAATCAAAGATCTCCAAGACCAACAACTCGAACTCCGCGAATATCAAGCCAAACTCCAACACGCCGCCGATAAACGTATAGCGATCGATCTAGATGACGGCGTAGCCTATAACTACACCCTCTTTGAAGGACTTGTCTATGAAGGCGCAGAGTTAAAAATGGCAGATCTAAAGAAAAAGTCAGAATGGAAACGAAAAAATCCATAGGAACTAAACCCAATGCTCCAAACACTTGAAAAAAATCAAAATCTATCTCTGCTCCTGCAAGAGTTAAAAGTTAAATTACAAAACCTCTATGGTCAGCGATTGTACGCATTAATTCTCTTTGGCTCACAGGCAAGAGGCGAAGCCAATGCAGACTCCGACATTGATATCATGACAGTCCTTGAAGATCCCGTAAATGTCCTTGCCGAAATCAATCGCACCTCAGACATTTGCCATCACTTTCTCAATCAAAATGGCGAACTAATCTCCATCATCCCCACTAGCAAATCCAGTTTTCTCGCCTCTTCCATTTCCCTAATCAGAGTCGTCAAAAAAGAAGGAATCCTGTTATGAATGAAATAACACTGCTTTTATTGCCGACCAAGCCACAGCCGAAGCCGCGATCGCCAATGCTCAAAAGTTTATCGATGAAGTACAAAGAATTATAAATCTTAACTAGCATTAAAACAATTCCTTATAAACCCATGACTATCCAAACCCTAACAAAACACTACACCACCGCCGAATACCTTGAACTAGAAGAACAATCGGCATCAAAAAACGAATATCACAACGGAGAAATTATCCCCATGACAGGAGGCACAACCAACCACAACACCATCACCCTAAATACAGCCCTATTACTCAAACTTGCCCTCAAAGGTCAACCCTACAAAGTATTCATGAACGATGTGCGTCTATGGATCGATCGCGATCGCTTTTACACCTATCCCGACCTCATGGTGATTAGCGACCAGCCCATTTATCAAAGCCAAAATCAAACCATCGTCACCAATCCCACCCTGATCGTTGAAGTTCTCTCCAAATCCACCCGCAACTACGACCTCGGCGAAAAATTTGGTTATTATCGCACCATCCCCACCCTGCGCGAATACCTCCTCATCGAGCAATCTCATCCCCAAATCCTGCACTATGCCAAAGTTGATACCAAATGGCTATTAACAGAATATGAAAACATCAGCGATCTAATTTCGCTTCAGTCAATACCCTGTGAACTAGCGATCGCCCAAATCTACGAAGACATCGAATTTTAAATATGAAATTCCTCATATTCCAGACTGGATGAAAAATCACCCTCCTTTACCACAGGACTAACTACTTGGTAATGGACTAATTTTGGGGCTACCTTTTTAGCGACCTTTCTTTGCATCCTTGATTTCTTGCTTCTCGTATTTACAGATGCGTGATCTCTAAGCGCATTAATCTCCAAACCAGATATCTTGCCCTCAGCCACCACCCTTGCACCTTCTGTTACATAAAAGCTAGCTCCCTGCTTTAATTGCCCCTTAATCACCTCTGGCACAAGAATATCCATATCAGCACGATCTAGTAACTGCGGTACTTTTACCCCATTTTGTAAAGTACTTGGAAAATGTAAAACCACACTAAATAGCTGCCGATCTCCATCAACAAAATAGGCAGTAGCCGCATAGTCAGCAGTAGCGATCGGGCGTTTTCTCCCACCCTCTTCTGCACTGCGCCACATTAGTGCCACCTTGACCATTAGCTTGTTAGACATATTGTTAGACATAACCTTACTTTCTCCTAACCTGCGTTACTTTAATCGGCTTAACCTGATCTAAAAAATCCTCATCAATACAAATGGCTTTGCCTATATTATCCAGTTTATCCTGATAAAACATCTTATTAGCCAGTTGACGGGGCATAGTTGCTGTGACCACATAAAATAGATTTATTCCCTGTTTTTCATAAAAAAGACTACCCCATGCGATCGCATCCTCAAACCGCAAAGCAAACCATTTACTTTCCATTGAGCATCCCGAAGGGCATACCCGAAACTGACCAAAACCTTTAAGATCATCTAATTCCGCTTTACTGACAGATCGATATATCTCGACAGTCTCTATATCTAGATCCGTCACGCTTCAAAAAATTACGAAAATTTACAATAGTTTTTAGTCATCATAACAAATTTCAGCTAAAAACCATGCGCTTTATCAACCCCAAAACCGCCTACGCCTTTAAAAAAATCTTTGGTTCCGAACAAAGCCATGATATTTTGATTAGCTTTCTCAATGCCATCCTCTACGAAGGCAACCACACCATCAGCCGCACCACAGTGTTGGACATAGAGGCGATCACCCAACTCAGACCAACCAAAAGCTAACAGCTAAAAGCCCAAAAAATAACAATCATGCTCACAAGACTCAAAATATCAGGCTTTAAAAATCTCGTTGACATAGATTTGTCTTTTTCCCCATTTACCTGTATCGCAGGCTCAAACGGCGTTGGCAAATCTAATCTTTTCGATGCCATTCAGTTTCTAAGCGCCCTTAGCGATCGCCCCCTCATCGATGCCGCCCTATCAATTCGAGACGAAGGAGGACGCACCACTGACATTCGTAGCCTCTTTCATCGAGTTGGCGATCGCTATGTCGAACAAATGAGCTTTGAAGCCGAAATGCTAATCCCAAAATCAGGCGTTGACGATCTCGGACAAGAAGCCCAAGCCAGCAGCACCTTTCTGCGCTATACCCTCATCCTCGGCTATCGTCCCGACCAAACCTATCTCCGCACCATCGGTTCGCTAGAAATTCTCAAAGAAGAACTCGTTCATATCAATAAAACCGATCTTTCTCATCACCTTCTGTTTCCCCGTTCTCAAGATTGGATCGATTCAGTCTTTCAAGTGCAAGGACGCAGCGTTGCCTTTATCTCCACCGAAGGCTCAGGCAGCGATCGGGTGATCCGCTTACACCAAGATAGTGGCACAGGTGGACGCAAACGTGGGGGCATGGGCGGAAAACCACGCCGTCTCCTAGCGATCAATTTACCGCGCACAGTCCTTTCTGATACCAATTCAGCCGAAGGTCGCACCGCGCTCCTCGTCAGGAGAGAAATGCAATCATGGCGCATCCTGCAACTAGAACCATCAGCCCTTCGTAAACCCGATCAATTTGTGTCTTCTAGTAAACTTGGTGAAGATGGTTCCCACCTACCTGCTACTCTCTATCGATTAGCCCACCACGCGATTGATCGCGATCCTACCGATCCTGAAGCATCCGTCGCCCAAGTTTATAGCCAAGTTGCCAATAGCCTATCTGAACTAATTGAAGACGTGAGATCGATTAGTGTAGATCGTGATGAAAAGCGAGAGTTACTGACTCTTCAGGTCACAGGACGAGATGGAACCGTGCATCCTGCTAGAGCATTGAGTGATGGCACGCTAAGATTTTTAGCCTTAGCTATCCTTCAGCGTGACCCTGAAACTCAGGGCTTGCTGTGCCTTGAAGAGCCTGAAAATGGTATTCACCCAGAACGTATCCCCGCAATTTTGCAACTATTACAAAATCTTGCCACGGACATAAATGAAAGCATTAGTTTTAGCAATCCCCTGCGCCAAGTGATTATTAATACTCACTCCCCTGCTGTTGTCCAACAGGTTCCCGAAGATAGTCTGATTATTGCAGAATTGAAAGAAATGCTTAATTCTGAAGGCATACGCTTCAAGGCTGCCCACTTTAGCTGTTTACCAAATACATGGCGATCTAAATCAGTAAAGTTAGGTAAATCGGTAAGTACTGTTTCCAAGGGAAAATTATTGAGCTATCTCAATCCCGTGGCAATTTCTTCAGAAATTATTGAAAAAGACGATTACCAAGATAACTTACTATCTGAACAATTATTAAAGCCTATTAAATCGAAACGGGTTATTGATCGCCCTGATATGCAGCAACTATCCCTTACCTTTAGTCATGAATGAACTGCGATATACATTACTCACCGACGGTAGCTCTGATCGAGCGCTGGCAAGAATTTTAGATTGGTTGTTACGAATTTATTTGCCCCATATGCCGATTCAGTCACAATGGGCAAATTTAGGCAGACTGCCCAAACCGCCTAAAACTCTAAGCGATCGCATTGTTGCCGCCCTAGACCTTTATCCATGTGATCTACTCTTTATCCATCGAGATGCCGAAAGAGAACCTATAAATGCTCGAGTTGAAGAGATTAATAGTGCAATGGTGATTGTCCAGTCAAAAATGACTGACTCTATTACAACGGTTCCTGTGATCCCAATACGCATGACCGAAGCATGGTTATTGATTGATGAGAAAGCGATCAAAACTGCCGCAGGCAACCCTAGAGGTAAGCAAATATTATCAATGCCTGCTATAAACAGATTAGAGACAATCCCAGATCCTAAAGCCTTATTGCAAGAGTTACTCAAAACCGCCACCAATTTACCCAAACGCCGCCAAGAAATTATTCCTATTCAAAGAGTTGTTGATAATATTGATAATTTCTCACCGTTACAAAATCTAACTGCTTTTCAAACCTTAGAAACTGAACTCAGATCTGCTATTAGTCTTCTATTTCCTCAAACCTAATTTGCTAATTCATGAACAGCGATCGCATCAAAACCAGCATCGAAAATATTTTTCAAGATGAAAGTCGATGGTCACATCAACCATACAAATCAAGGCGAATCATCTTTTGGTATGACCCTGAACAGCAATTTCAAGATATTTTCGATCAACTGCAATTCACGTCTGAAAGTACGGCTGAAACTACACCTGAAATAATTAAATATCAACTTGGGGACAACGCCTTTACGACTAAATATCATCTATTAATCAAACATCCCGATCAAAACTTTTTAATTTATGCTCCCTTTAAAGAGCCAGCCCCTGAAGATAACTGGTTAATTGACATCCAACTCTATAGCCAAACCTTTTCCGCCGATCCTGCCGCTCTCCTATTTGCCGATCTCAACTTCCATCAACGCAGCTTAGAAAATATCATTCGCAATCACCTTAAATTTTTTAAGAGTGATAGACGCAAAGATGCAATCTTCAATATGCGCTTAGGGACTGACACTAGCGATCGCGAGTTCCTACTCGCTATGCTCTCAGTTTTAGCAGGAATCAAAGTTGCCAACGCCGATATGTTATTGCGGCAAGTCCTCTCCGCAGGATTGCTAGAGTCCGATAATAAACACTGGTTAGAGTTTCAGAAATTTAATTTAGATACAGCATTTTGGGAAATTGTTAAAGAAAGTACGGGCTTTGATTCATCAAAACGCAGTCTTCAAAAGCTATTAAATTCTTTGCTGATTTCTCATCTGCAAATGACCCTACGCTGCAAACTGCCCGAATCCCTAAGCGCCTATACCCTCCCCTCTAGCCAAAAAGCCTACGCCTTTATCGAGCATTGGGCAAACGATCGCACCGATGGCGATCAATGGATATCTCTTATTAAGCAAGTTGAAAAGGAGTTACAGATCCAGAGCGCGATCGCGGACTTACTGCCCGAACATATTTATCAATCAAATACCTTTGAATGTATTGATTTTATGCTGATGCGAGCCTGTGTCCGCGAAATCAAAGCTCAGGCCAGTGACCTCAAGCGCTGGCAAAAATGGTTTAATATGCGCCGCACTTTTATCTGGTGCGAAAAATATCCCACCTATGCCAACACCTATGAGGCTCTTGCGGCTGCGATCGAATTACTAGAAATGAAAGAGTCCTTCTCAATCTCTGCTCCCCTTCTCCCGCACTGGGAGAAGGGGCTGGGGGATGAGGGAAATTCGTCCACATCTGCCTCCAAATTATTTAAACTCTATACCCAATCCTTATATCTAGCCGATCGCCTATATCGGAAATTTATTGTCGCCAGCGATGACTCTGTACCAATTTTGCGAGAACAAGGCGTAATCGAATATATCGAAAATCTCTATGTAAATTGGTTTTTAGATAATTTAGGACAAGCTTGGACAGAGGCGATCGCGCCTTTGCAAGTAAATAATCAAATAAATAATCAATGGCAATTAGAAGGCATTCCTTCTCAACAGAAATTCTTCCAAAATTATGTTCAGCAAATTTTGCAAACCAGCGACCGCGAAAAAGTATTTGTAATTATTTCCGATGCCATGCGCTATGAAGTCGCCAGTGAACTAAAAGAGCAAATTGCAAAAGAACTACGCGGCAATATTGCGATCAAAGCGCAATTGGGAATCTTACCGAGCATTACCTCATTAGGGATGGCGGCTCTATTATCAGGAACTAGCCTAGAATTTAGCAATGACTTTAAAGATGTATTACGCGATGGTCTGAGTACCCAAGGCTCAGAAGCACGTCAAAAAGTTTTGCAAAAAACTGCCCAAGTTGATGCAACTGTAATTAGTGCAACGGACTTAATCAAAATGACTGTAGATGAGGGACGTGAACAAATTAAACCCTATCGACTCATCTATATCTACCACGACAGTATCGATAAGATTAGCCATAAATCTGAGCATCAAGTTATGACAGCCTGTGAAATGGCGATCGCTGAACTGCTGAAACTTGTGAAGCGCATTTGCAACTCCCTCAATGGAACTCAGGTATTTATTACCGCCGATCATGGTTTTCTATACCAACGTAAGGCGATCGCCGAAGCCGATAAACTCCCTTTACCCAACGATAGCGACATCCTCAAAACCAGCCGCCGCTACTATTTGCAAAATTCTTTGCGAAATTCTTTACAAGATATGTCAACAACATCCCCATCACCCATTACCCATTACCAATCCCCAATCCTAGAATTCGCCATTCCTGATAATACCCAAAACTTATGTGTAGTCGTTCCTCGTGGTAATCTTCGCTTTGCCAAACAAGGCGGAGGATCGCAATTTGTGCATGGCGGCGCAAGCTTACAGGAAATATGTGTACCTGTAATTAGTTATCACCATAAACGCTCCGAAAAAGGCAATGAAGATCTCATTCAAAAGGTCGGTGTGCAGATCAATGCGCGTTCCCGTCGCGTTACCAACAATCGCTTTAACATCTCCATCTTACAAACCGATCCTGTAATTGGTAGATGGCGATCGCGTAGCATTACGGTCGCTCTCTACGATCCACAAACCAACAGCCCCATTACCGATATCAAAGCAATAGAACTAAACAGCGATCACCCTCAACCCACAGAACGTGAATTTCCCCAAACCCTCACCGTTACCGTCGGCAATCCTCCCGTTAGCGCCTATCTAATCATTCGCGATCGCGATGATGATAGTGAACTATTGCGGGAAGCTTGGACAGTAAGTTTGGCAATTTCCAACGACTTTGGCGATTTTTAAGGGTCTCCCTCACCCCTAGCCCCTCTCCCATCGAGGGAGTGGGGAACCAGAAAAAATATCTTACTCCCATTCTCCCGTTTTGGGTTTTCCAAATAAAGAAATGGCGTAGCCATTTCTTTATTTGGTATAACTACATCATGGATCAACTAGATATTAAATTAAACCAAGTCTATGCAGGTCGAGTAGTCCGCAAAGACCTCACCAAAAGGCTCAAAGAAGGGGCAAGTGTGCCTGTGTATGTGCTGGAATACCTACTGGGAATGTACTGTGCTACTGATGATGATCGAGCGATCGAGCAGGGTATTCAAACTGTCAAAAAAATTCTTGCCGAAAACTATGTCCGTC
The DNA here is from genome assembly GCA_020404105.1 of Pseudanabaena sp. M53BS1SP1A06MG. GTDB lineage: Bacteria > Cyanobacteriota > Cyanobacteriia > Pseudanabaenales > Pseudanabaenaceae > Pseudanabaena > Pseudanabaena mucicola_A. Next base: position 36,452 of record JADBWH010000012.1, read on the forward strand.
CTGACGAAGCCGAATCCGTAAAATCAAAAATTCGCGAACGCGGACGCTTTACTGTGATTGATCGCCTCACCGTTAAACTAAACGAAAAAGCCGATATCTATCAAGCATCATTTACCAATCTGGGGCTAAAATCGGTCAAAGTTGAACCTGAAATCGTCACTCAAAACCAGAAACTCCTCAGTGGCGGTATTTGGTGCATTGTGCAGATGGAATACGAGTCAGGCGCATCTCCTAGCCCTTTTCTACTCGCCAGCCTCAAGCCAATCCAAATGCCAAATATTGATATTCAAGAATTATTGGCAGGACGCAGTGCATTTACCCGCAATGAATGGATAGAACTATTATTGCGATCGGCAGGACTAGAACCAACGACCTTTAGTGATGAAGCAAAATGGCACTTACTCGCAAGGATGATTCCTCTTTGCGAAAATAACTATAACTGTTGTGAGTTAGGACCTCGCTCAACGGGCAAATCCCATATTTACAAAGAAATCTCACCAAATACTATCCTCGTTTCAGGTGGAAAAACTACAGTTGCAAATCTGTTCTATAACATGGCTTCCCGCCAGATTGGACTAGTAGGTTTATACGATGTGGTCGCCTTCGATGAAGTTGCTGGAATTAACTTTAGCGATAACGATGGCGTGCAAATTATGAAGGATTACATGGCTTCAGGCTCATTTGCCCGTGGCAAAGCCGAAATTGGCGCTCAAGCCTCAATGGTATTCGTGGGCAATATTAATCAAAGCGTCGAATCACTGGTCAAAACTTCCCACCTGTTAGCCCCTTTCCCCTCCGCAATGATCGATACCGCCTTCTTTGATCGCTTTCATGCCTATATTCCTGGATGGGAAATCCCCAAGTTTAGTCCCGAAAATTTTAGCGATCGCTACGGCTTTATTGTGGACTATCTAGCCGAATGGTTGCGCGAGATGCGGAAGCGTAGTTTTACCGATGCGATCGATCCCTATTTCCGTTTCGGCAATAACCTCAAACAGCGCGATGTCCAAGCCGTCCGCAAAACAGTATCTGGACTATTAAAATTACTATTTCCCGATGGTTCTTTTAACAAAGAAGATTTGCGGGAAGTACTTGTCTATGCCCTCAGAGTAAGGCGACGAATTAAAGAACAACTCAAAAAAATTGGCGGCATGGAATTCTATGATGTCCATTTCAGCTATATAGATCTAGAAACCCTCGAAGAGCATTTTGTTTCCTTACCAGAACAAGGTGGCATATCCCTTGTCAGTGAAGATGCTTTGCCAGCAGGACATCTCTATCTGATTAGTGGTGGTGATAGTAACAGCGATAACCAAGCGATCGGTATCTTCAAAATCGAACTGCAAGCAATCACAGGCAATGGTAAATTAGTCAGAACAGGTGTCGCCAACAATATGCGGGACAACGTTAATATCGCGTTCAATTACTTTAAAGCCAATGCGAAACGGGTTAGCGGCACAATCCATGTTGACGGATCGGATTTTCTGTTACAACTACTTGACCTTCAAGGAGTGGGGACACCAGAATACGGAGGACTAGCTCTCTTTATTTCCCTTTGCTCCGCATCCCTCAACCGTAATGTGCAAACTCAATTAGCTGTTTTTGGAGAAATGACTCTCGGTGGGACGATTACCCCTGTGAGTAATTTAGCTGCAAGTTTACAAGTTGCCTTTGATGCAGGCGTAAAGAGGGTTTTGCTACCCATGACCAGTGCGATCGATTTGCCAACCGTTCCCCCCGAACTATTTACCAAGTTCCAGACTTCTTTTTACACAGATCCCATTGATGCCGTATTTAAAGCCCTAGCTGTGACCTGATGAAAATCTAGCATCAACAGTAAATAATGTTCCCAACCATCAGCGATCAATTGATCTCGCAATTCCCTTGGTAAAGGTGCAGGACGAATTTCATATTGCTTTCGATATTGAATTGGATAGAGTAATCCTGCTCTTACCAATGTGGTGACAATGTGGCTGGCAGTTTTTTGATAAGTAGATTCTGACCAGCTTTTAATCGCTTCCTGTTGCTCATACTTAGTCAGAAAAAAATCCTGTAAATCGCGATCGCTTATGACTCTTTCTAGTCTATACAGCTTCTCAATAATTACTTCTCTAATTAGTTCCCTAAGTAATCTATGCTCTCTCAATATTGTCCAAAATATTGTCAAACGCTGCACATCAATATTATCACTCGCAATAAATTGAATATACGGCTCTGATAATAAATTGAGCCTTTTTAAAATGATTCTCAAACTACTTTTACGCGAAGCAAGCGATCGGATTTGCAACAAATCTTTTTGTAGTACCAAATCATGAATATTTTCTAGTGTTTCTCCTCGATCTAATAAATTGGCAATTTTGACTGTTTCTATAAAAGCGAAAAGACATCTAGTATAAGTAATATACTCATTCTCAGACTTATTTTCTAAAAATATTTGGTTATTTATACTAGACATATTAATGATTTTGATGACAAGGAAATTCTGGCTAGATACTTAGGTAATTGTATCTTCTATAGCAGTCCTAAATGAGATGTAAGTAGTTTCTACAACTGATTTAGGATTGCTATACGTACATACAAATGGCAGTATAGCGGTCCTAGATCATTTGTAGATTTTTGGGTTTGTGGAAGAACATCCCCTCGGGGTGTTCTTCCACAAACCATTTAGTATGGCTATAGAAAAAATCTAACAACCAAAATAATGCAAAAAATCTAGATTTTGCTATATATTTTGTTGAGTATACTTTATTAAATTGAACAAACTTTTGATGCAAACTGATCGTAAAAAACTATGAAAATTCTGCATGGCACTTGGATTCCCGATCATAGTGATAACTTTATCCAGACAGGTAATTTTTGTATTTGGATAGAGACAACGGAACCGAAGTCGATCGCCAAACGTAAATCATCCAAGTCGGCAAAAGTGGTTGAGAATGGATTGCCAAGACATCCTGCAAGTTTAGCTGAATCAGAGTTAAAACCATTTCTGTTTAACGAGCTAGCGATTAAAGATGAGCTTTTGCAAGAAATAACTAATCCCTATATTAGTAAAAATTCTCCTAAAGAAAAAATTATCTTTCCCAAATACTTTCTCTTGCCGACAAGTGAAAATAAGCCCTTACCGTCCCTAGAATCAGCAAGATATTTAGAAATTGAAATTCCTGAAAACTTCGCTCTACAGTATTGGCAAATTGACTGTTATCAAGTGACTACATCCGTTAAAACTGACAGTTATAAATATGTACGAGCAATAAATATTATTAAATTACTGAATGATTTACATTTTATCACCATCAATAATCTTGCGGAAGTTCAGTTAGGTTCTGATTTACTATTTTGGTATCACTACACTCAAGCCCTCAAACAGATTATTCTCAAAGATCAATATATTCCTGCTCTCAAGTATCGAGAAATTGAAGTTAAAGCCACGAAAGCAACTAAAGCTTCTGCAAAATCTAAAAAAGCAACCAGTCAGGCTCCAAAATTTGAGATTTATCCTGCTTGGGAAATTGTTTCAGAACAATATAGCGAAGAATTAGAGCAGTATGTGGAATATATGCCCTTCGTCTGTGTTGCAGGATTTAGTGAGCCTAATTCCCAGCCATTATTTAGCGATCGCCGCACCCTATTACAACATTTCTCAGAATCAGTACTGCATAGTATTATCACGCATACCCCATCGACTGCTCAATTTGACAAACAAGTATTTGACTCTTTACTTCACAAAGCTTTAGATTTTTCTGATAATCGCTTTGGAGATCCGATGATTGCTAAGGACGCAGCATTAGAGGAGTATCAGCAATGGCAAGCATGGCGACAAAAAATTATTCGCACTCAGTCTGACTCCTCGTTCTATCTCTGCTTTCAACTACAAGCACCCATCAAAGAAACAGAACCTTGGCAATTGCAATTTCAAGTTGTTCCAAAACAAGATCCTTCTCTGAAATTGCCCCTAGCGGATTATTGGAAAATGACAGCAGCCAAAAAGAAGACCTTTGAAAAGCAGTTTGGCAAGAACTTTGAACAAAATTTATTATTAAATCTTGGCTATGCTGCTAGAATCTATAAACCAATTTGGGAAGGATTAGAAACCGATCATCCCATCGGTCTAAGTCTCAATCTTGATCAAGCCTTTGAATTTCTCAAAGAATCCGCTTGGGTTTTAGAAGATGCGGGTTACAAAGTCGTTGTGCCTGCTTGGTGGACACCTGCGGGAAGGCGCAAAGCCAAAATCAAACTCAAAGGATCTGGCAAAAGTGCTACCAGTTCTAAAACTCAAGCTAAGAGCTACTTTGGTTTTGATCAATTGGTAGAATATCAATACGAATTAGCGATCGGGGATGAAACTATTTCCGTCAAGGAATGGGAACAGCTAGTCAATGCAAAAGCGCCCCTAGTCAAATTTCGTGGTGAATGGATTGAACTTGATCGCGACAAAATGCAAGAGATGCTCACCTTCTGGCAAGAGCAGGGACAAGGCTCATCGGCAATGAGTCTGATTGACCTGATGAAGCTAACTGCCACTGATGCTGATTACGAAGTCGATCGCGAAAGTAGCCTTGCCGAAATGCTCTCAAAGTTGCAAGACAAGCAGCAATTTGAACCTATTGAAAATCCACCTCAACTAAATGGAACTCTGCGCGAATACCAAAAACGTGGCGTTGCATGGTTGCAATATTTAGAAAATCTAGGTTTAAATGGTTGTCTAGCCGATGATATGGGCTTGGGTAAGACGGTGCAAATTATCGCCAGATTGGTGAATGAGCGAGCCGCCGTCAGTGAAGTTACCGAACCAACTAAAGCCAAAAAATCAGCAAAAACCGCAAAATCCAAAAAAGTTCTTCCCGCCTTTGCATCAGTAAATGAGATTCCGCCCACGTTACTGATTGCGCCCACATCCGTTGTCGGCAATTGGCAAAAGGAAATCGAGAAATTTGCGCCCCATTTACGGGCGATCGTGCATCACGGCAGCGATCGCCTGCAAGATGCTACCGCCTTTCAAGAAGTGTATCAAACCCATGATTTGATCATTACTTCCTTCACCCTCATTCGCAAAGACGAAGCTCTATTTAGTTCCGTCAACTGGCATCGGATTGTGATTGATGAAGCCCAAAATATCAAAAATCCTAAAGCTGCTCAAACCAAAGCAATTCTCAAGCTAGAATCAAAACATCGTCTTGCTCTTACAGGTACACCCGTTGAAAATCGCCTGCTAGATTTATGGTCAATTTTCAACTTCCTAAATCCCAACTATTTGGGAAAAGAAGCCCAGTTTAAAAAATCCTTTGAAACCCCTATTCAAAAAAATAACGATCAGGTTCAAGCAAATGTTCTCAAAAAATTAGTTGAACCATTTATTCTCAGGCGCGTTAAAACCGATCAATCGATCATTAAAGACCTGCCCGATAAAATTGAACAAAAGCTCTATACCAACCTCACGAAGGAGCAAGCATCCCTTTATGAAGTAGTGGTACGCGATGTGGAAAAACAACTCAATGAAGTGGAAGGAATTCAGCGTAAAGGTTTAATTCTCTCGACATTGCTCAAGCTTAAGCAAATTTGCAATCATCCCCGCCAGTTCTTGCAAGATGGTAGCGATTTTACAACCGAGCGATCGCATAAACTCAGTCGTCTATCAGAAATGATGGAGGAAGTAATTTCCGAAGGAGAAAGCCTATTAATCTTTACCCAATTTACGGAAATCGGTGATGCGCTCGAAAAATATATCCGCCAAAAGCTGCATTACAACACCTACTACATTCACGGCGGTACAAATCGCGATAAGCGCGAACGGATGATTACCAAGTTCCAAGATCCAGACACGGAGCCATCGGTATTCATTCTCTCCCTCAAGGCTGGTGGTGTCGGCATCACCCTCACCAAGGCAAACCACGTTTTCCATTTTGATCGCTGGTGGAATCCCGCCGTTGAAGACCAAGCCACCGATCGCGCCTTTCGGATTGGACAAAAGAATAATGTCTTTGTCCATAAATTCATCACCATCGGTTCCCTAGAGGAGCGCATCGATCAAATGATTGAGGACAAAAAGAAACTAGCAGGGGCGATCGTTGGTGCGGATGAGTCTTGGCTCACGGAGCTAGATAACGACAAGTTCAAGCAACTTATCGCCTTGAATAGGAATGCAATTATGGATTAGATAAGATTGCTGTACTTCTCTCAGCAATCATTTACAAATTTAGGAATAGTTAGGAGTAAAACAATGGCAAAACACAGTCGCACATGGTGGGGTCAAGAATTCATTAGCGCCCTCGAATCCTTCACCGATTCAGGTAGACTCCAACGCGGTCGTTCCTATTCTGGAGACAGTCGAATTCTCCATTTTCAGATCACCAAAGGACTCGCCACGGCAACTATTCGCGGTAATGTCAATCCTTATTTTGGAGTTTATAAAGAACCACTCTATGAGACTGAAGTAAATATGACCGCGATCGCCGCCAAAGACTGGACAAAAATTATTGCCAATATGTCCTCCAAGGCAAGTGTAGTCGCCAGATTATTGCTTAACGAAGTACCTGAAAATATTGAAGATAGTTTTACCGCCGTCGGGAAACACCTACTGCCCTATAGTCGCAAAGATTTTCATACGGAATGTTCCTGTCCCGACTATTCCAATCCTTGCAAACATATCGCAGGGCTATGTTACCGACTTGCTGGTGAAATGGATCAGAATCCATTTCTGCTATTTGAGATGCGTGGTATATCCAAAGAAGATTTGCAAGCAGAACTACTCAAATCGCCCCTCGGTAAAGCCCTAGCCTCAGAATTGGGCGATCGCACTCTTGCCCCAGAACCATCAACCTCTTACTTCACCAAACCGCAAACCATAGCGATCGCCGAACCCCCTACTCTCAAACAATTTTGGCAAGGACACAAGCGCTTACCATCAGCAGTTCCCTTTGTTACTCCTGCGAGTGTATCGGCGATCGCGATCAAAAAACAAGGGGATTATCCACCATTTTGGCATAAAGATAATTCCTTTATCGAAACCATGGAAGAACTCTATACTCGCGTCAAAACGAAGAATTCATCACTGTTATAGGACTTATCGCAAGTCGAGCGAATTTACTAGATTAGAGGTAGATGCGGAAGCTCGCACCCCGTCTACCCAAGATTTAACCAAAGTATCAATGACATAGTTTAGGCTATGCTCTACCGCCATTCAGGTAGATAATGTATTAATTCTTGAGTTGCTTCTTCAATCATTTTTTGCCTCAGGGAGATGGGGGCTAATATCTCGCCATTGGGTCGCCAGTCCCGCAATCTTTGGATGATATTCACGTCATTGGGACGAATCCATGCGTGATAATAGCGATCGCTGGCACTCCGTTGTTCTAAAAATGCCAAAATTGTGTCTCGTTCATGGGCATTAGGAACTGCTCTTTGCAGTAATGATTTAATCTTGGTATAGGGAATCGCTTTAAATGTGGGATGCCTCACGGTATTGTCCACATACCATCGGGCAAAGTCTTCGGAAAAGCGGATTAGTAGCAGTTGTGGTTCTTCGTAAAATTTGAAGCCCCATGCTTTGCGTAGTTCTATTTCCACGTCTTGTGATGTCGGAAGTTTGCCGCTATTGCGTAGTTGCTTAAGTTGTTTTGGAACTTGGCGATCGCCCCAAGCGAGAACTTTTAAACGCTCTGAGGTAATTCGATCTAGTCGATAATTATGCCAAGCTATGTTACCTTCAGGATCGATACCGTAGGCGCTCAGATATTTAGCTCGGCGTAAGTAATGAATACAGACAGGATATACAGTCACTTGGCTAATTCTGCTCAAAAATTTTGAGAATTCGATAGGATGATCTAGGGTAGATTGATGAAAGTTTGATATCTTGGGCGTTATCATTTCATATTCAAATTGAATTACACCGCTATCTGTTGTATGCCAAATGTCTTCTAATTGTTTGTGATAATCATCTATCCGATCTTGCACTTCAGGAGGGAGAATATAATCAAAGTTGACAAAGGTGTGCGGTAGTTTTTGATGAACCGATAGGATGCGATCGCTTTCTTGTTCAGCCATCAATATTTCTGATAGAGAATCCAGTAATATTTCTAGGTTGGGCTGCACAATCGAGATGGTCTCAAGAGCAACTAAAAGATCTAAACATTGCTGCCGCGACAGATTTTGCTTGAGCCATGAGTTCAACATGGTTAATTGCGATATTTCTCTGGTTTGGCTATATTCCCAATAGGTATCCACTGGTGGCTGCGGCAAGTGAGCGATCGGTAAAACTTGAAACTCCCCTCTAGAACAAGATTTTAACCAACCTAGTTGAGCTAATTTCTCTAAGTCTCCCCGCAAAGAACGATGCACGGTGGCAAAGGGTGATTGTGCTAGTTCGGTAGCACATTGTTGCTGATCAAAGCCTGTTAGTGCTTGCAGTTGCGCTTTTGTTGCCTCGGTCGATTGTAACCAATGACTCAAGGAATTGGCACAGATGCAATGACGATCGCTGCAACCATTGATAAAAGACTCTGCTTTCAGCTTTTCAGAAGTGGGATGTTGGGACGAATAAAGGCGATCGCGCAAATCTGGATATCGAAATAGATCAGGCAGTTGGCGATCCCGATAAATCATTCCTAATATCACCCAATATCGAATCGCTCGACTCATGCTACTAGCAAGATTTCCTTGTACTAACCAATGCAAAATCTGCGGATTTGGTGCACCTTGAAAAATTGCGGTGATGTCATTTGCCATGAGTATTTACTAGGTATTCTTACTAGCTATTAAATTGAATACCCATCTTCAATAATGCCATAAAGTGTCATCTAATCACCTATATCGGTTAATCCAGAAAAAATTTAATGCGACGAGGTAATCCTGATTATTTAGATTTCTCTATTCGTTTTCTTAAACTTTCTTGACTATTCTGAACTATTTAGCCTATTTAAGCTTTTACGGTCTAAACTTATGTCAAACAATTTGCGACGGCGATCGCTTATGACTATTCCCAAAATTCAGTTGTCTCTGACTAATAAAAAATCTGTAGATGGATTGCGATATCAACAATTAGATATTGAGATATTGACTAGCGATCGGGTCATCAATCCTTCCGACATGATTGGTTTAGAACTTCCTACTAGTGTCGATACTAGCGGTGGCGTGGTGATTTCAGGACGCGCCCCGATCTGGCTCTATGCTTATTTTGTCCATGAACTGCATCCAACTAAGTGGGTGGCTTGTTTTGATCCGCGCATTTCTGGTGGTGTGGTGGTGGCGACTCACAGCAATCAGGCTACGATTGGTCAAATTATTTTGGAATCTCCATCTAGTGAGGTGCAGTTATGTCCTGCGCTGATGATTGTAGGTCCTCCTAATAGTGGCAAAAGTGTTCTATCCCATGCTTTGTTTCAAGCTTTGTTGCCTGAGAATCCTCATGTATATTTGCAGAGAGCGCATTGGGATGGTGAGGGCAATTGGACTTTGGAGTTGGGGAATGAGGTTCAGGCGGAGGCGATGAAGGTGGCGAATAAGGGGGCTTTGACTGCGGAGTTCTTTCCCTATCATGCTCAATCTATTTTAGAACTGCGCCGTCATAAGTCTCTGGTTTTGGTGGATATTGGTGGCATGGTTCAGCCTGAAAAACATCCTATTCTTGAGGCTTGTTCCCATTACTTGATCATTAGCGCCAAGACCGAAGAGATTGATAAATGGCATGAATTCTGTCGCGATCGCGGTAATCTTTCGACCGTTGCTGTCATTCACAGTTCTTTAGAAACTTGTGAAGAGGTTAATCAATCGCAACCCTATCTAGAAATGACCTGTGGTGCTTGGCTCATGGGGCAACCTCGCGCTGTCCCTGATGAGCTTTTGAAGAGAGTGCGATCGCTCTTTTTGAAACGTACTTAAAATATAAATTAGTTATAAAAAGGAGTAGGAAATTATGCAGTTAATAACCGTATTGGGTACAGGTAGATATGAAGAAACTTGCTACACTTGGCAGGGAAAAGATCATACAACAAAATTTGTTGCTAAAGCTTTGTGTCATTTTTTTGAACCTAGTGTCGTAAAGGTTTTAGTTACCAAAGAAGCAAGAGATGCTCATTTGGAAAACCTAAAAAACAGCTTGGGAGATCAGATTACTGTGACTCCTGTTGATATCCCATCAGGGAGATCTGAAACCGAGATTTGGGAGATTTTTGATGCCGTGGTTGACTCAGTAGAAGCAAATTCTCAAATTATTTTTGATATTACGCATTCTTGGCGATCAATCCCAATGTTTGTGTTACTTGCCTCTGCTTTTTTACGCAAGGCTAAAAATGTTGATATTCAAGGGGTTTACTACGGTGCATGGGATCGAGATCAACCCAAAGCCCCTATTTTAGATCTCACTCCTACAATTAAATTGCTTGATTGGCTTACAGCGACAGATAAGTTTATTGCTACTGGTTCATCTGTGGAACTAGCTAGGATTTTATCTGGGATTCAACGAGAACTTCATCAGCAACGAGCAGAATCTCGACCTACTAGATTAATTAATTTGAGTAGTAATATCAAGGCTATTTCTGAATCAATTGATTTGGTTCGTTCTAACGATTTGATTGATCAATCTGCGAGACTTCAGAGGATGTCTAGCCAAGGTATTAAATCAGAGCTTGGTATCTTTGCTAAACCATTTGAATTACTATTTGAACAAATTCAAGATGACTATGGGCAGTTTGCGCTAGATGAGTCAGAAATTCAAGATGATGCTTTGATCTTGCAAAAACAATTTCTCTTAATTCGTTGGTATGTAATCAAGGGACTTTCTGCTCAAGCAATTTTGTTGTCTAGAGAGTGGATCATATCGTCTTTGTTAGTATCTGAAAATATTAAGTACAGTAATAAAGATGAGCGAGATCCAATAGAAAAACAATTGGGTGCGATGATTGGAGAACAGAGGGACTTGGAACAGCCAGTCGCAAGACACACAAATGCTAATGATCTATCTGCTATTTGGTCAACTATTACAAATTATCGAAATGATATTGCCCATGCTGGTGAAAGGAGTATTCCAACTTCTGCTGCAAGAATACATAGATATGTGAAAGAAGATTTGATAAATGATCTTTCTCAGCTTTTTCCTCAATTTGTTTCATAATAGGAGATTGTAATGGCTTTTGGCAGTTATAAAACAATTGGCGCAGTGGTGAAAGAGTTTCAGATTACTTATACAGAGTCTGATTTTGTGAAACCATTATCATTTCAAGTTTCAGACTATTTCCGCGAAGACCTGAAACTAATGATGAGTGAAGGTGTAGTTGATAATTCTGAGCTTGCAATCTGTGAAAACTTAATCTATCCATTACTTAAAGAAATTTGGAAACATTATCGCAGTAAGTTCTTGTTATGGAGTCATCAATCATTAAACTTTGATGAGAAGCTGTCAGGATTTCCTGAATATATATTGGCAAAGCGATCGCCTCTCGGTAAGGTTGTCTTTGATCGTCCTTACTTCATGCTAGTCGAGGCAAAGCAGGATAATTTTGAAGCGGCTTGGGGACAATGTATTGCAGAAATGATTGCAGCACAGCACTTAAATGCGGAATTAGATTTAACTATCTTTGGGATTACATCCAATGGCAGTTTTTGGCAGTTTGGCAAGCTTGAGGGAAATGTTTTTACTAGAAATCTTGCGCCCTATACCCTGTACGAAATTGATCGTCTTGTTTCTGTAATAAATTATATTTTTCGTGAATGTGAATTACAGTTGGATGCGATCAATGATCGTGTTGCTAGTTGATAAATTTAATCGAATTTGTAGTGAGTGAATCGAAAAAATGGCTAACAGTAATAATTTCAATCAAATTGCATTAGAAGTATTTCAAGTGGCGATCGCCGACTTACTTGGTGAAAACTTGCTTGATATTTGCAAACTAAATAGCGAAGAAAATGCAATAATCCAAAAGGCTAGAGATCTTCTAGGACTTAACCGTGAAGTTAATACTTTGTCGCTATTGTTTGATCGCGTCAAGTTACCTGATGGTGAAGGAGCAAATCAAGATCATTATGTTCCATTACCTGAGATTGTCTCTAATGCTGAAGGTTATCCCAAGATTCCTTATCCGATCGCAGAGCAACCTAAAGATTTACAAAAATATCGAACTGATATCGCTAAAGAGATTAATCCTTATTTGAGTAGCGATCGCTGGAATGATCTTAGTTTTCTGACATTCATTCTTGAAAAATATGGTTCATGCGTTAGCTATGGTGAGCCATATACGGCACTGATTGATGCAGCGAGAATGACGGCGGCGGTTGCAGTCGCTTTGTCACAAAATCAAGAATCTGGTGCTGAAGAAAAATTTCATCTTGTGGCAGGTAGTTTGTCTGGTATTCAAAAGTTTATCTATACAATTTCATCTGATGGTGCTTTAAAGTCTTTGAGAGCAAGAAGTTTTTATCTTGAACTTGTTGCTGAAGAAATTGTGCAACAAATTTTAGACGAACTAAAATTACCGCGTACTAATGTGATTTATGCAGGTGGTGGTAATTTATTTATCCTCGCAAGCGACAGCAATAACTCACTAAAATCTAAATTAGAAAATTTACGAAATAGATTTAATAAATGGCTAGAAGAACGATTTAAAGGCAAAATATTTTTGTCACTTGCCTGTTCATCTTGCAATAGAAATGATGTTAAATCCTCATCATTTGGTAATTGTTGGAAAAATGTAATCTCAGAATTAGCGAAACAAAAAAGTCAAAAGTTTTCTCATCAAATCAAGAACGGTAAACTTCTAGATATAAAACCGAGTTATCAACCTTGTAAAGTTTGTCATCGGGATGATGTAAAGGCAGAACGACTAAAATCGTTACATGAAGTCTCGGATGTTCTAGCCTGTCCAACTTGCCGCAAAATGTTTCGATTGGGTGGACAACTGTTTAGAACTAAAGCAATTCTTAGATCTCAACGTCCAAAGATTCCATCTGCTCTAGATAGAGTAGAAATACTTGGACAAAAATATTACTTGTTTGAGCGTTTACCAGAGTTACAAGAAATTGAATGTAATGACAAGCTTATTTTAGTAAATGATTTTGATGTCAATCATTATCATTATAGCAATTGTAATCTTTTACTGCTTGGTAACTATTCTCAACAAGGAGAAGAAGGATTTATGAGAGCCGAAGAAATGACTGAAAAAGCTAAGGATTCTGGTTGTATTCCGCGTGTGGGTTATCTGCGGATGGATGTCGATCGCTTAGGACAAATCTTTGCTAAGGGATTACCTAACAAAGAAGATTCTCCTCATAATATAGATGAGTATTCCTTACCAAGAGTTGCTAGTTTATCGCGGCAGATGAGCTACTTCTTTAAGGTTTATCTCAATAGTTTGGCAGGCGATCGCGCTAACAACTTGCCTGAAAAAGTTGAAACTCTGACAACAAAATCAGACAAAAACTTTTCTCGCTGCAATCTTATGTTTATTTATGCAGGAGGTGATGATTTATTTATTAGCGGTGCGTGGAACGAAGTAGTCGAATTTGCCTTTGATATTTATCAATCCTTTCGCGCCTATACGGGCAATCATCCTGATATCACAATTTCTGGTGGTATTAGCATTGATGATGCGAAATTTCCCCTTTATCAATCAGCAGATTCTTCAGGTGATGCTGAGGGTAAAGCTAAAAATAATGGTCGTGATAGTTTGGGGCTATTTGGACAAGCTTTTAAATGGAATGAGTGGATAGGCAGTAATCCCGATCAGATCATTAAATCTATTAAAGAACGTGATGGCAAAGACAAATATTGGGCGCAGGAAAAAAAGATTTCTGTTCTAGCAGGAGTTATACCATTTGTAAAGATTCTAATTGAGCAAGGATTTGGCGCAGGTTATTCCCGTGCGTTTGTGCGAAACCTATTAAAAGCTGCTCAACTGCAAGAGCAGAAACTTGAAGAGTTACGACCTAAAAATCCAAAATTAGATTCTGACGAGGCTAGAGATTTGCGATATTACTTACATTTACCGCAAATTGCTTACACGATCTCGCGTTTACCCAAGGAGGTGAAATTAAGTGATGATTTTCGGCGATCGCTAATGAGTCCATACAATGCCCCATATTTTAGGGTGATCGCCACATGGATTGAATTATTAAATCGTGGAGGAACAAACCAATGATTGCAATTGCTGCTAAACCTAGTTTGAGTTTTGAGGAATATCTCAAATATAACGATGGTACTGATAACCGCTATGAATTTTTTGATGGAGAATTAATTCTAATGAATCCGCCCACTGGTCGCCATGCGCTGATTATTCGCAACCTGTGTAACTTACTCGAAAATGAGTTTTTTAGATTGAATTTATTATGGGTCGCGCTGCAAATGTTTGGAGTGCGGACTGCATGGCGGCGATCGCGTTTACCAGACCTGTGTGTAACCACAATGGCAAGAGCAAAAGAATTGCTGGAAGTTTCCGCAGTCTTGGAAGATGGCACTTTGCTGGTGGTGGAAGTGGTCAGCCCTGACTCGGTGAAAACCGACTATCGCTACAAGCGCACCGAATACGCCGCCGCAGGTGTTCCCGAATATTGGATTATCGATCCAATCTCGAACAAGGTTTCAATTTTACAATTAGTGGAGGGTCTATACGAAGAAACGATATATCAAGGTGACGAAGTTCTGCGATCGCCTTTATTGCCAGAACTAGCAATCACTGTCAATCAAATTTTACAAGTTTAATTTAGTAGGAGATGCAATGACAAATTCAGTAAATTTAAGAGATCGAAACAATCGTGATCGCCCCCAAGAGTCTAGCGCTAGTCCTGTCCAAGAGATCATCAAACATTTTGGTAAGAAAGAAGATGGCTTATCAAATTATCAAATGCGTACATTAGTAATAGACGCAAATCTTTTGGGGACTCACTTGAAAGAAAAAAATCTAAAAACCACTCAAGTTAGGAAGTTTTTAGATGCTATCAAACGGATCAAGACTGAAATGAGTGTGAGTTCAGATGGTCAAGGTTTTAGCGCCAGACTCAGTGATAAAACCCAGTTTTTACGTGTACAGCTTGCTTACGCAAAAAGCCGTCATGCAGAAGTTGAACCTTTTAAACGAGTCATGGATGAGGCAATTGAGCGAGTGAGAGATGCTTCAGATTTTGAACGCCTTGTGCAACTCATCGAAGCAATTATTGCATACCACAAAGCAGCAGGAGGAAGAGATCAGTAATGAAAGAACAAAAGGCATTGATTGGAAAATTGAAGTTAACCAGTTCTCTAGTTGTGAAAACTGGGTTACATATTGGTGGCGGTGGAGAGAATTTGGATATTGGCGGCATTGATAAAGCTGTCATTCGTGATCCGCTTACTCGTCATCCTTATTTGCCAGGATCATCAATTAAAGGGAAGTTACGTGCATTGCTGGAACGTTATTTACAGGAACCTCTCAACCGTGTATCTCATACAGGTGGCGTAAGTCTGTATCGTCATGAATGTGACGACATCAATGAGTGGCAGATGAACATGGGAAACAGCCAGTTTAAACTTCATGTGGGGGCAAAAGACTGTCCTATATGTCGTCTATTTGGTTCGACTGGAAACCCTAAAACCTTGCGCGGAAATGATTCAAGCAATACCGTAAAAGGTGAAAACTGCCCTGCAAGTATCATTGTACGAGATGCCCTTTTGTCTTCAGATTCTGCTAAACAACTAGAAAAGATCGATACAGGTCTTTATATGACTGAGTGGAAGTTTGAAAATGGATTAGATCGCATCACTGCGGCAGCAAACCCACGTCAATTAGAGCGAGTCCCATCGGGCGCAAAATTTGATTTTGAGATCATTTACAACATCGAAAATATCTCTCATGCTCAAGATGATGTGAAGAATATTGTGCTTGCCCTAGCGCTTCTTCAAGATGACGCATTAGGCGGTCATGGTTCACGAGGATATGGGAAAGTTCTTTTTGAAGAATTGAAATTCTTTCGTAGAATTCCCAGTGATTATTTTATACGCCCTCAAGACTATGATATTCCTTTTGCGAAATTTGACGATTTGCAGGATTTATTACAACGCTTTGCCAGTGTATCATCTGGAGTCCAGAACTTTTTACCGAGTGGAACAGAACAACTATGAGCAAATGGAAGTTAGTCAAGCTAGACTTCAAGAATAATCCTGCTCATTTTGGTGAACTGGGAATTGGCATGGAAGAAACTAGCGAACGAGTGCGATCAGATACCCTGTTTAGTGCTTTAGTGATTTCTTACGCCCGTATTGGTAAAAATGTCGATACCTTACTTCGGCGTTTTCATCAAGAAGAAGTACCTTTTCGTCTAAGTTCTAGCTTCATTTATAGAGAACAGGACGGCAAAACCACCTATTTTTTACCGCGCCCTAAGTATCCTCCAACTAACTATCCTACTGGTGATGATCTCAAAATTGCTAAGGATTACAAGAAACTCAATTTCTTGGATTTAGAAACATGGAAAAACTGGTATCAGAATGGCAGCTTTAATAAGGATGCAGAACTACCTGAAAACTTTTACAGTAAATGTTTTGACATTGATAAACAGCCTAAAATTGCCATCGATCGCAACACTCGCGCCACCAATCTATATCACACATCTTTTGTTCGTTATCGCTCTAAATCAAACGATAAATCTGGTTTGTATTTTCTAATAGAGTTTAACGATGAAAGCTTAGAAAATGATCTTAACGATCTTAAAGCAGCGCTAGAACTATTAGGTGAAGAGGGACTTGGTGGCGAAAAATCGAGTGGTGCAGGTCAATTTGAGGCTTCATGGCATGATTTAGATGAGATATGGAAAGAGCTAATTAAATTTGATGGCAATTTTCAAAGCCTAATCAGTCTTTATTGGGATGACGAATTAATCTCTCTTGACAACTCTAGCTATGAATTACAGGAACGTGGCGGATGGATTACATCATCTAGTAAGAATCAAAGGCGTAAAAAAGTCGTTATGTTTGCTGAAGGCTCTGTATTTTCAGAAATTCCTAAAGGCAAACTCGCTAACGTTACACCTCCCGAGTTTTCGCAACATAAAATATATCGCAGTGGAATTGCTGTCAGTCTGCCAATCAAAATCGATTTAAAGGGAACATGATGACTCAAATTACTACCTTACCCGATCGCTCTGCCATCAGAGAACAACGCAAACTAGAAGTCAAGAAATTTCAGCTTTACAGCCAAATGTTTCACATTGGTTCAGAAGTATCCAAGCTGAATCCCTTTGAGTATGTGGCAACAGGAAATCGCGTTTACTTGCCTGATCGCGATGCCCTAGCTCAAGCATTGCGAGAAGAAGGCAAGTTACAGGAATATATCAACCGCATTGAAGATCGACAAGAAATTACATCTCTCTTGAAAAATGCCTTTGGTGATCGCTGGTATGAAACTGAAACCGATGACGGTAAGCCTATCTTCCCAGAATACAGAGCAAGCAAGCGACTCACTGAACAGAAAATTACTGACCTGCGCCCAATGATGCGTAATGGTATGGGGAAATTATATGTGCCTGGAACTTCGATAAAAGGCGCAATTAGAACAGCGATCGCTTATCACCTGCTCAAAAATGCTGATCGGTTCAGAGTGCCACAGCGTAACAGAATCAGTAGCATCGAAACCCAGCTAAAAAATAATTTAGGTGAACTCAGACAAAGGGCTAAATTTGTGGATGATCGCCTATTCATGGATGAGCTATTTGCCAACTACGGCTTAACCTATCAAAATCGCGCTGCATCAGTACAGGATCGCCCCAATCCCAATACTGACATTATGCGCGCTGTCCATGTCACAGATACCGACCCAATTGAGCAATTTACAAAGTTGAATAAGAACGGTCAAACCGTAACCTACAACCAAGCCCTAGTTGCCGAAGTCTTAGTAACCAGTCACTCGAACGATGACAAAGCGAAATACCGCGCTTCCATCTATGCGGAAATGGTATCTAATCTGCAAGTTCCCTTTGAAATAACCATTGATCAAGAAATGTTGTCATGGTTTAAGCATCGCCAGAATATGCAATTACCTTTTCAGAACATTGATGATCTGATCAAAATTTGTAAAGAATTTGCTCAAGAACAATGGAACTTTGAACATGACTATTGGCAAGGCGTTAAAGACAATATCAATGCTAAAGATGGCAATCAACAACCTATCAATCTTAATTACGATCGCATTCACAAATTCTATGAAAAAGAAACCTGTCCCTATGCCCTCAGAATTGGTTGGGGTAGCGGCATGACAGGAACCACGATCGGTACATTATTAGATGACGAGTTACGCGCTCAAGTTCGCGATATTTGCGGCATTAAAGCCCCCAATTTTGAAGCGCCTAAGTCTCGGCGCACTGTGGCAAATGCCAAAAGAGAAATTCAATTTGTGCTAGGATGGTCTATGTTTAAGCCTCTAATTTAGATAACAAAATCATGTCAATATACATTACTAGAGTTAAAGCAATAGGAGTTCATGGTCGTTTTGACTTTGATGAAGAGCTTCATGAAGGTATGAACATTCTTTATGGGTTTAATGGTGCTGGGAAAACCACCTTTTTGCAAATTATTGCTAATCTCCTTAACAGTGATTTTTATAGATTTCAACATATTACATTCAAATATATTGAAGTCACCTATAGTGATGGTAACGTTATTAGATTAGACTATCATAGTCAAAAAGATACTTTTAGAATCTCAAAAAATAGTCTCCGTAAAACGCCTGAGATCTCTAAAGATTTTGATAATAGAGTTTTCAAAAACCCTAAAATAGTCAATCTAAATGGATTTGAACCTTTAGTCAAATCATTATATATTCCTTCATTTAGACTAATAGTTGATGCGTGGTTTTATTCTAGAAAAGATAATCTACTAAATAATGACGAAAGAATCGCTCAAAAAACTTTGTATGCTAGGCAAGTATTTGGAGAGTTTGTACCTGTGATAGATTATCCTTCAATTACAGAAGTTATTGAAAGCTTAACTGAAGATTTAAAAGAAGCAAAATTAAAGTTGGCAATCTCTGAACGAGAAATATTTCTAACCTATATGAGTGGTTTTTATAACCTAAGCATTGATGAAAGCAATGAAAACATAAATGCTGATAGATCGATTGCTATTGAATATGAAGATACAAAAAAAATTATTACTGAGCTACAAAACAATCAATTTCAAAATGAACTTGAATCTTTAAATCAATTTACTACACAAATTGATGATTTATTCTTACGAGTCAGTAATTCCACATATCAAAATTTTACCAATGGGATTCTGATATTAAAAACTTACCATAAACTTCTTAGAAATTTACTTGAAGCACGAAAGAGATTTTTCAAGGATTTAGAATCTTATCTGAATGCAGTAAATCATTTTTTGGTTGATAAAAAACTAGTCTTTGAGAAAAAAAATGATGATTCTATAGAGCCTACTTTTTGTTTTAAATACCTTAATACTTCTCCAAATGAATCATTAATTGATGATATACAGAGCTTATCATCTGGTGAACATCAGATTCTCGCATTTATTTATGCTTGTTATTTTGCTAAAGATAAAATTATCTTAATAGACGAGCCTGAAACATCTTTACATATCGATTGGCAAAGAGACTTATTGGATAGTATCAGTCAATACTCGCATCAGTTTATTATATGTACTCATTCTCCATCGGTTCCAGCCGACTACAGCGACTACCTTAAAAAGTTAAATGTTAGTTATACTGATCAATCGGTATGGGATGAGAACTATATTGATTCTTCTGAGGATAGTGAAAGCTTGAATCATACCGATGAAAGTGAAGATATGGAGGATATTGAAGTTGCAATATAACCTTCAAAGCTATCTCAATTCAGTTCAAATGAGTGGACGCAAGCACTTACTTGTTGAAGGAAAGTATGACAAACAATCGTTTCGTATTTTCCTAAATGCATTCATTTCACATATTAAAGTTGATATTGATATTGCTGAAAATTTAAGTGATCCAGCAATACTTGGTGGTAATTGTCAAAAAGTTGAGAAAGTTACTGAAATTATAAACTCTAAAGAGTATGCCTCAAGATTTGTGGGATTTGTTGATCGAGAATATCGTGAATTTGACCTTGAGGCAGTTGCAGATAAACTTGGATGTCACAATCAAATATTACGGTTAGTCTGGTCAAGAGGGCATTCTATCGAAAACTACTTTTTGGATTATCATATTATTCATGAGTCACTTTTGGGACTTTCTTCTGTAGAATGCTTTGATAAAGCAATTAAAGATTTCGCTAACTGTTTTGAGAAAGCTATTCGGATTGCTTGCGCTTTAGGGCTTACAGGCTTTGAAATGGGGAATTCTGAGATGATAAGAAAATGTATTCACCCAGATTTATTTAACATTCAAAATTCAGAGATAATTTTGCAAATAGAACTATGGAAAGATTTCTTAAAAGAAAGAAAGGTCACTGAAGAAGAAGTTTTGAAGGCAGTAAATAGCTTTCAAAGTTGGATAGGAAAACTGACAGATGTAAGTTTTGAAACTGTGCGATGGCTGTGTGACGGTCATTCTGGTATAAGAATGGTCTGGACTGTTTATTATCGCTGTGTATTTGTAAATACATCTGAAAACCCAAAAAATGAAGCGAATAAAATATATAAAGTTCCCGAAGATACTAGATTTCAGGCTCTTGCCAGTTGGTTAGTTAGAAAAGCTAAAGCGAAGCAATCTGTTTACCCCTATGAAGTTCTAAACTTATTAGAGGGTGATTTATGTTAATTCGTTCTACTTGGCAGCTTAGTGTTACAGAACCGAGCGCTTTACCCCGATCGCACCATCTGAGTTTAGCCAAAGACTTACATAATCGCCTTGATATTCGTATGGGTGAAGAGCAAATTCCTAGTACTACCTTTTCTGGCATTCTGGGGTTTTACGATCGCAATGGCGACTTTGTAACTTTTCTACCAGATCAGGTTTATACACTTACTCTAAGCGGTTTACAAGAGTCATCTTCTAAAGCGATCGCCGATTTAAGTCTGGGTGAAGCACTTGAGTTTTTGGGTGTAAAATTTGAGATTAGTGATCGTCAAGATGAAATCACTACTTACGAAAATCTCTATACCGAACTAGTTGCAAATGAACCTGAAGCAATTAGAAAATTTGAACTCAATTTTCTCTCACCCACTGCCTTTGCTCAAGGTCGCATCCATTTACCTCTGCCGATTCCTCAACTAATGTTTCGTAGTTGGCTAGAACGCTGGAATCATTTTGCATCTGTATATCTGGGCAGTGACGATCTGATCGCTTATCTGACCAGCTATTTTACGATCACTCGTCATCACATCAGGACTGGGACTGTGCAGATTCATCAAGGTCAATGTACTGGGTTTACGGGGCATGTGACAATGCAGGCGATCGGTAAAGTCGATCCTTTGCTGGCTAATATTGCTCACTTATTAGTTCAGTATGCCGCGTTTGCTGGCACTGGCATCAAAACCCGTCTCAGTATGGGACAAACAGAAATCTATAAGAAACAAAAGGAGTGATTTAAATGCCAAAAGTTTTTGTGTCTCCCTGTGGAACAAGTTTACTGACTAACTCTACTGAAGAATCCATCAGGAAGCTATTGAATGATACAGCAAACTATCAAGAGTCATAGTTAACAGTTGAACAAAAGCAAATTATTGATCGGCATTGTTCTCTGCGTTATCAACAAATTATGGCTTCAGAAATGAGTGAAGCACGCAAATTGAGTGCAGAATTAAATGGAATAATTACTTACTGTAATGGTAAGCCTATTAAATCAGATCAGCATATTATTCTTGCGACAGATACTTATTTAGGAAGGAAAACAGCCAGATTTGTTGTGGAATGGTTGAATAAGCAAGGCTATAATGCCCTAGACAAAGTTGTTACAAAGCTATCAACTAAGGATGTTGAATCATTTCGAGATGCTATGTCCGAACTAGTATTGTGGTGTGCCGAAGAACTAAGACAACAGTATCCAGAACCAGTTTGGAATATTGTTTTTAATTTGACAGGTGGTTTTAAAAGTGTTAACGGTTTCTTGCAGACACTTGCCATGTTCTATGCTCATGAAAGTGTTTATATTTTTGAAAAAGGAGGCAACCTCATAAAAATTCCTCGCCTCCCGATTCAGTTAGATACAAAAGATTTAATAGGTAAGCACTTACTTACTTTTCGTCGTTTAGCAGTGCTAAAACAAGAGTTGCCTGTCTGATTGACTGACAAAAGTCTAGGAAGAGTAGTCGAGAATAGAAGCATAGAACTCAATACGGAAGAATTTCTGGCGATGTTTTCGATGAGAAGCCATAGCAGGCTCAGAGTCAAGATAAGAAGTAAAAGGTTCAGAAGGAAAAAAAGTCCAGTTTTTAGTAAGAGCAGTGTGAATCCAGTTCCAGCCAATTTTAAGATAACTGAGATCTTGCACCATTCCCAAAAGCTTTAAGTAGGAATGGGTATGAGAACAATTTTAAAACCATAACGAGCAGCAATATCAGCATTAATTCGGATGTATCGGAGGAGTTTTAACCAAAGGACAGA
>JADBWH010000120.1 GCA_020404105.1 Pseudanabaena sp. M53BS1SP1A06MG
ATCTCAACAGATTTTTCCATCTGATGAGGCTGCTTTCAAATTGGTCTATTTGGCGATGCGGAATATTTCTAAGAAGTGGACGAGGCTCGATTCGTGATTGGAAACCTGCACTTAATCGCTTTGCTATCCTCTTCGAGGATCGTCTCCTCATCTAGCTTCTAGACTTTACACATTTTACTTGACAGTCTCTGTGCCGCATCGACAAAGAAAACGGCTCTTTGACCAGATTTAGCTTCCTCTAAGCGTGGTTCTAGTTTTTTTTTAAAATTCCTCTTGTGCGGCTGGGTCTGCCTTAGCAGGTATTAGTCCTACTCGACGACAACTCATTCCCATCGATTTCAAAAAATGACGCACCTGTTCTCGACTACGGACAATTCCTGTCAACTCGGCAATTGTTGCTGCTGCATGAGCCAGAGTTTTGGGTGGATGTTCTCGAAAATATATCTCTAAACTTTCCTGATGCTGTTTGAGTTCACTCTGTGGGCGATTAAAGGTCAGTTCTTTGAGTTTGCTTATCCCTCCTTCTTTATAATCTCGTAAATAACTCAACAATGTCGGTTCAGTGATTCTTAGCAGTTTTGTGATTTCTTTGTGCGCGTATTTCTGACTTTTTAGGTATAGTGCTTCCATTTTTCGCTGTACTCGCGGATGCGGATGATGGAATCTTTCGTAATGTAGCGCATCTATTTCTTCTTTGGTAAATGTTAGTCGGATCATCTTGGAACAAAGTTAACGTTTCTTCCATTCTTCCCTTTTTGAAAAATAAAGTCTACCCCCTGTCAAAGTATAAATATAAATTTCGCTCTTTGCATAACCTCAACAATTACCCTCTGAGGGTAATAGCTTATACTAAGGACAATATACCTGTTGGAAATAATCTATAGCAATCCTAAATTGTTAGTGGAAGTGCACCCCAAAGGTGTGCGCTTCCACTAACAATTTAGGACTGGTAAATTATGAATATGGGCAAAAACATTTAGCATTGCTATAGATCATCAATCTGAAAATTCTCAAGGGCGATCGCAACATGTGTCCAATGAGTTCCGCCTTGGAGAAAGACAGTGTAAGGCTCACGCAGGGGACCATCTGCCGAAAGCTCTAAGGTACTACCATCAATGAATGTTCCTCCAGCCATCACAAGTTGACTAACATATCCCGGCATTTCTCCTGGCACAGGATCAACATAGGAATCAATCGGGGAAAAGCGCTGAAGATTACGGCAGAATTCAATTAATTTTTTCGGATCACCTAATTGAATCGCTTGAATAATATCGCGACGTGGCTCACAGGGTAGAGGTTTGACTTGATAGCCTAATTTGTCAAAGACATAGGCGGCAAGGTGACTGCTTTTCATCGCTTCGCCAACCATTTGTGGAGCAAGGAATAAACCTTGAAAGAGAAGTCGATTGAGGTCAAAGGTTGCGCCACCCTCACGCCCAATTCCAGGGGCGGTAAGACGTTGAGCCGCAAGTTCCACATATTCGGCTTTGCCTGCCACATAGCCCCCTGCAGTGGCGATTGTTCCCCCTGGATTTTTAATTAGGGAACCTGCCATGAGGTCAGCACCTACCGCCGTTGGTTCGCGATCGCTAATAAATTCGCCGTAGCAGTTATCGACAAAACAGATAATATTCGGATTTTGTTGCTTGACAACTTGAATAATTCTAGCGATATCCTCGATCGATAAACTTGGTCGCCATGCATAGCCACAGGAGCGCTGGATTAAGACCATTCTCGTTTGTGGTTTAACGGCAGTAGCTAAAGCTTCCCAATTTACGCTACCCGTAGGAGTAAGTTCAACTTGACGATAGGCAATCCCAAAATCTTTGAGCGAACCTGCATAATTGGAACCTTTACTATCGGTGGTGAGGGGATAGCCTATGACTTCTTCAAGGGTGTCGTAGGGTGCGCCAACTACTGATAAAAGCTCGTCAAGGGGACGCAAAATTCCGAATAGACAACAGGCGATCGCATGGGTTCCTGATACAAATTGGACGCGCACAGCAGCGGACTCTGCATCCATTACCTGTGCAAACACTTCATCCAAGACATCGCGCCCCATATCCCCATGTCCATATCCTGACACACTGGCAAAATGATGTGCGCCCACACGGCGATCTCGAAAAGCTTGTAAAACTCTTTCAAGATTAGCTTTGACTTGGAGATCTATTTTGGTGAAAGTAGGTGCGAGGGCTGTAACTGCTTCGGCAACAAGCAGTTTCATTTTGTCAGAGGTCATTAGTTTGCGGGATTTTTTTGCGGGTAATGATCCTACGTGAATTTATTTGGTTTTGTCTAGTCATAACGTCAAACCTAAATGGTTTGCGGAAGCAAACCATTTCGTGGTGCGCTTCCACAAACCCAAAGATCTACAAATGATTGAGGACTGCTATATACTCTTGCCATACTTTTGACTTTTTTGTTCTAAGGGACTTGCGATTAATTAAAGTACCTACGGCTTCGACTTCGCTCAGCCAACGTTGGCTGAGCGAAGTCGAAGCCATACAAACTCGATGGTACTTTTTTTTTCGTCAAGTCCCTAAGCATTATGGCGATTGCTGTCGTAAAGTATAGGTATATGACAAATTTTGAAAAATTTTGAGGGAAAGGTTTTGCCTACGCTGGGAGTAAATATCGACCATATTGCTACCATTCGCCAAGCTCGTCGTGGTGTCGAGCCAGATCCTGTCGCAGCAGCAGTGATCGCTGAATTAGCTGGTGCGGATGGGATAACTGTCCACTTACGTGAAGATCGTCGTCATATTCAAGAGCGAGATGTTCGATTACTCAGACAAACTATCCGTACCAGACTCAACCTCGAAATGGCTGCAACCCCCGAAATGGTGGCGATCGCTCTAGATGTAAAGCCTGACTATATTACCCTCGTGCCTGAACGTCGCGAAGAAATAACTACTGAGGGTGGTTTAAATGTAAAAGCTCAATGCGATCGTTTGGCTAAATTTGTGTATCAATTACAAGGAGCTGGGATACCTGTGAGTTTGTTTGTTGATGCTGAACCAGAACAATTGCAGGCTTCTGCGCGAACAGGTGCAAAATTTGTGGAATTACATACAGGTACTTATGCTAATGCCCAAAATGAGGTGGAGTATAAACGTGAGCTTGAACTATTGACTAAAGGTGGAGAATTAGCGATTAGCCTAGGGCTAAGGCTAAATTCGGGACATGGCTTAACCTATTGGAATACTCGCCCTATAGCACAGATTAAGGGAATGGAGGAGCTAAACATTGGACATAGCATTATTTGCCGAGCTGTGTTAGTTGGTTTAGATAAGGCGATTCGGGAAATGAAAGAGTTGATCAACTCATAAAAGGAAAGTTTGAGTGGGTGTGCGGACTCTCTTACGAGAAAACTGCTTATGTCGATTATATGGATTATATGGTAGCTGCAAAGTAATTTTTTTAGTAACTGTGTTGCGGGCGCGAAGCGCTCGCAACACAGTTACATTGCATGACTACCCAAATTATTTTAGTCTTAGTTCATCGTTGGGTCTAAATTAATGGGCTAATCAGTTCAAATATTTACAGCCTATTGAGGCTTTGAGTAAGTAGCTCAACTTAATTAAAACTAAAAACCAGATTTTGTTCCGCCCGCTACGCGGGCGGAACAAAATTCTCGGTTTTTAGTTTACTTATGTCTAGCTACTTAGTACAGAAATACTTTTGAAAGTGTTGCGAAGCGGCAC
>JADBWH010000121.1 GCA_020404105.1 Pseudanabaena sp. M53BS1SP1A06MG
TCTTGTATTTCCTACACCCCGTCACAAACCTGTGGGAAAGGAATCTGGTAAAACCAATTATATTGAGCGGTTTAACTGTACGATGCGGCAACGTGTTTCCCGATTAGTTCGTAAAACTCTCTCCTTCTCTAAAAAACTAGAAAATCACATTGGGGCTATCTGGTTTTTTATTCATCACTACAACTCATCCTTACTTGTTTAGGACTACCTATTTTTGCAATCGTCTGAGTTCATCCTGTAGAGCTTGCACTTTGCTTTTTAGTTGATCAACGTCATTGGGCTGAGCATTTCCTTCCTCTTCATCATCAATGGAAATCGTGCGGGGTTCATCTTTACCCGTAGGATTTGGAATACTTTCACTGATTGGCTTTTGAGAATTTTTTACAAGGTCATCTACAAATTTTCTAGCCTCCTCAGTGGTCATTTCACCTTTTTCTACTAATTCATCAGCTAGTTTACTTGCCTGAGTACGAAGTTCATTGAGTGTCTCGCCTGCTTTTTCACCTGCGACCGTCGCCAAGCCTAGACCTAGATAAAATGCTTTTTGGACGATGCCACCAAATGGATTCATAGCCATTACTCCTATTGTAATAAATTTAGTATGGGTAGTACCAAACACTACTCAAATTTGAATTTATTACATTATATAGCGATCAATCTGAAATCATGCAATTTCCTAATTGGCTATCGCAAAGAGCCGTTCAAAAAAAATCAGCGATCGCTCTTATACTCAGATCTCCTAATCAATCAACATCAATATATTGGACATATGCCCAATTAGAAAGTGAAGTTAATCTTTGGGTAGATCATTTACAATCTTTGGGGATAAAATCAGGCAATCGCGTTGGTATTTTGCTAACAAATAAGCCTCAGTACATCATGTTAGTTCATGCATTGGTGAAATGTGAAGCGATTGCGGTCTTTTTGAATATTCGCCTGACTGCTGATGAATTACGGTGGCAATTGGAAGATAGTCGAACGAAATATCTAATCTGTGATGAATTTACCCAGTTAATTGCTGATGATTTGGGAGGTGAGATAGAGGATTTAATCGTTGAGAATTGCCCTCACTTTTTAGCCTCTCACGATGGTAGAGTTAGGACTGAAGAAATGCCATCTGAGATCATAGGTGGAAGGGATAGCTTAATTAGTTTAGAGAATATACAGGGAATTTTTTATACTTCAGGAACAACTGGAAAGCCAAAGGCAGTTCCCTTAACCTATAGTAATCATTTTTATAGTGCGATCGCTTCAACTTTAAATTTAGGTACTTATGCAAGTGATAACTGGTTATTATGTATGCCTCTGTTTCATGTGGGAGGACTAGCGATCGCATGGCGGAGTGTGATTAATGGAACTACGATTACACTGTTACCTAAGTTTGATGAGCAGGAAGTATTAGAAGCGATCACCAGTGAAAAAGTGTCGATCATTTCCCTTGTGCCAACTATGCTGACTCGCTTATTAAAACATCCCTATTGGCAAAACCTACAAAATTTACGGGCAATTCTTTTAGGTGGTGCACCAGCTAGTAGGGAATTAATTGAGCAATGTCAGCAATTAAATTTACCGATTATGCCTACCTATGGCATGACTGAAACTGCTTCACAAGTTGTGACATTATTACCCCATGAGGTCGCTCTCAAACAAGGTTCTTCAGGTTTACCTCTATTTGGTAATAGATTGCGGATTGTGGATCTAGAGAATCCTGAGCAAGAAGTTCCCATTGGTGAAGTTGGGCAAATCCTTGTGCAAGGGGCAAGTGTGATGAGTGGCTATCTCCATCAGTTAGAGAATTATGCAGTTCAGGATGGTTGGTTGTATACAGGTGATTTAGGCTATCGTGATCGTGATGGTTATCTATATGTAGTCGGTCGCCGATCAGACTTGATTATCAGTGGTGGTGAAAATATTTATCCTGCGGAAATCGAATCAATTTTATTAGAGCATCCTGCAATTTTGGAGGTTTGTGTGGTGGGTATTAGCGATCGCGAATGGGGCGAGACCGTGACAGCAATAATAGTAACTAGATTAGAGTTATCACTAGATGATGTGAGAAGCTTTTGTGAACAAAGATCGCTAGCTCGCTTTAAATTGCCAAAATCTATGCATATTTGGGAATCTTTACCCAAAACCGCTTCAGGTAAATTATTACGCCAAAAGATTCGTGAATATTTAGAGAGTGACTTTTGTATTTCTGCCTGCGGTAAGAATCCAAACACTATATAGCACTATATAAACGTTGAGGTGATTAGTTACAATTGAAGTAACTTTACTATAGATAAAAACTATACCCATGACATCATGGAAAATTAAACTGCTCTACGATGGCGCTTGTCCTCTCTGTGTACGCGAAGTCAACTTCCTAAGACGAAAAGATGGCGATCGCGGTTTGGTGAAATTTGTGGATATCGCCGCCGATGAATATGACCCCAAGAACAATGCAGGTATTGAATTTGAGACGGCAATGGGACGCATCCATGCCATCTTACCCAATGGGGAAATTATCCAAAATGTGGAAGTATTTCGCCAAACCTATGACATCCTTGGCATTGGTTGGATTTATGCAATTACCAAGTTGCCATTAGTGGGATGGTTTGCGGATAATCTCTATGGCATTTGGGCAGACTATCGACTCTTGTTGACAGGTCGTGCTGATTTAAAAACGATTGTTACCGAACGGGAGCAACGCCTCAAAGCCTGTGATGAACGTTGTGCAATCCCCAATAGTGCGATCGCGAATAGGGAAACACCATGATTATTGCTTGGTTAGCGATCGCGGTCATCTGTTTTGTGATTGGCTTTGCTCTAAATAGGGTATTTCCTGCGGACTACAAATGGTTTATGCGCCTGCGTCGTCCGCGATGGCTGACCTTTGAAGGTGCAATTCCTTTTATTTGGATCTCCATTTTTATTTGTGGAATTACCTCTGCTGCGGTCATTTGGGAAGTGCAACCCGCAACTTTTAGCACATGGCTACTGATGACTGGCTATGCGATCGTCGAGATTGCGGTGCTAGCCTATACCCCAGTTATGACCCGTTTACGAAATGTCAGGGTTGGCGCGATCGTGGGGGCGATCGGTTTTATATTGGGATTAGTTTTAACGGCTCAGGTTTGGCAAGTTTCGGGCTTGGCAGGATGGCTCCTTGTGCCATATTTGCTGTGGAGTCCTGTAGGTACTTATGTAACATGGGTGATGGCAAGGCTTAACCCACCTGAGATATAACCATGCTCATCTAAACAAGTAAGTTTATTTATCGTATATACATCAACCATAGGAATTAAGCCGAGTATGACAGTTAAACATTTAAAGATTCTGCATCAACATAAACCAAATATTCACCAAACCTTTGAAAAAGATGGTCATGATGTTATTCAGGGATTAACCTCAAATCCTAAAACTCTTCCGCCCAAATACTTCTATGATGATCGCGGCTCAGACCTATTTGAGCAAATTTGCGAACTTCCTGAATATTACCCAACCCGTACCGAAGCATGGATCTTAAATCAATATGCCGATGAAATCGCTGATATTACAGGTTCCTGTGAATTAGTGGAATTAGGTAGCGGTAGTTCTACTAAGACTCATTACTTACTAAGCGCTTATCAAAAAATTGCAAATTCTCTCACCGCACCTAATTCTGATGGCTTCAGTTATATTCCCATTGATGTCAGTGGTGGCATCCTCAAAACGACAGTCTTGGCTTTACAAGAGAAGTATCCAGATCTCTCCCTTGAAGGCTTAATTGGTACATATGACGAAGCCTTGCTTTATCTCGGTAAAAATCATGCGCGATCGCGTATGATTTTCTTTTTAGGTAGTTCCATTGGCAACTTTAACGAAGTAGAATCGAGTGAATTTTTAAATAAGGTTTCCCATGCGCTCACTCAAGGTGATTATTTTCTCTTAGGAATTGATTTGCAAAAGCCAAAAGACATTCTCGAAGCTGCTTATAATGATAGTCAGGAAATAACGGCTGCCTTTAATTTGAATATGCTTGCCCATTTAAACTGGCGATTTCAAGGTAATTTTGATTTAAATCTATTTAAACATCAAGCCATTTACAACGAAGTTGACCATCAAATTGAAATGTATTTGCACGCTCAAGTAGAACATCAAGTATCTCTCCATATTCTCGATCTCAATATCCATTTCCAATCAAGTGAAAGTATTCTTACGGAAATTTCGCGGAAGTTTAACTTAGAGAAAGTCCAAGCACAATTGCGATCGCAAGGTTTAGCAACCATCAAAATCTGGACAGATCCGCAACAATGGTTTGGTTTAGTGCTTTGCCAATCGATCTAAAATTCCTTGAAAGAGTTATTTCGTAGCACTTTATAAAATATTTTACTTAGAATTTAATTAGAAAAACCAATGCAGCCTCCTAATTTACATCATTGCGATCGCCAAGATATTTTTGCCTATTATCAACGTGCTTGGCAAATCGAAGATACTTTATGGAAGAGCTTAATTAGTCCTGAAACTTTCTATCTCAATCCTGACCCTTTACGCAATTTGCTAATCTTCTATCTAGGACATTCAGCAGTTTTTTACATCAACAAATTAGTCAGAGTTGGATTAGTTACCGATCGCATCAATCCCCATTTTGAAAGACTCTTTGAGATTGGAGTCGATCCTGAAAAGCCCGATGAAATTGAAAGCATTTTTGATAATCTACGACAAGCGGATGTGATAGAAGTGTGGGCATATCGGCAGCAAGCCTATGACAGAATTAGCGAACTAATCCACAATTTAGTGATCGCTTTACCCATTAATCAAGAGCATCCACTTTGGGCTTTAATGATGGCGATCGAGCATCAGTATATCCATATTGAAACCTCATCAATGTTGATTCGCCAATTGCCTGTGAATAGGTTGCAATGTTCGCAAGATTGGCAATATGCGCCTGCAAATGGCTATACCAAACCCAATCAGATGATCGAAATAGCAGGAGCAACGGTACGCTTTGGGAAACCTCAAGACTCAAATATTTACGGTTGGGATATTGAATATGGCGATCGCACTGTCGAGGTGGTAACCTTTCAGGCAAGTAAATACCTAATTACTAACGCCGAATTTCTTGATTTTGTCAAAGATGGCGGCTATGCAAATCAAAACTATTGGTCAGATTCAGCTTGGGCTTGGAAAGTTCAGCATGATGTCCAGCATCCTAGGTTCTGGATTCCTGATGCTGATGGCTACAAATATCGTGCCATGTTTGATGAAATCGCAATGCCCTTTGATTTTCCTGTGGAGGTCAATCACCATGAAGCGATCGCCTATTGTTGCTGGAAAGGAAATTATACTCGATTGATGACTGAAGCTGAATATCACTTGGCAACTTACGGTACTGATAGAGTTTCACCACAAGCTGACGATAGTTCTAGATTTAATCTCAACATAAAATTTGCCTCGCCTAGTCCCGTAGGCTATCTCGAATCAGCAATAAGTCCATCAGGACTATACGACCTAAGAGGCAATGTTTGGGAATGGCTGAACGACAACTTAACCCCTCTCAATGGCTATCAAACCCATTACCTTTATGAGAACTATTCTGCACTATATTTTGATACTAAGCATAATATGATGGCAGGTGGTTCATGGATTACTAATGGAACAGAAGCTTATCCTTATTATCGCAACTGGTTCCGCCCGAACTTCTACCAACATGCTGGGTTTCGGATTGCCGCAAACACTTCTAACTGATGTTACGTGGAAGTTTCTAAGACCCTCACCCCTAGCCCCTCTCCCATTAAGGGAGAGGGGAACAAGAAATTAGTCTAGCTCCCCCTCTCCCTTGATGGGAGAGGGGGCAGGGGGGTGAGGGTGATATTTGTTCCA
>JADBWH010000122.1 GCA_020404105.1 Pseudanabaena sp. M53BS1SP1A06MG
AATCTAACGCTCATCTGCTTTTTAGGTTTCCGTCCCCTTGCGGGGTAAAGGTAGTGGGAAATTGGAGTCTGAGAACGCATCTATATATGTTCATTGCCATCAAGTGTTTCCGTCCCCTTGCGGGGTAAAGGTAGTCGGAAATTGGAATAATTGGGTTGATTTTACAGGTTATTTTTATAAGTTTCCGTCCCCTTGCGGGGTAAAGGTAGTCGGAAATGATGGTAGTCTAGTACCCATTAGTGGCAATGCAACTATTGTTTCCGTCCCCTTGCGGGGTAAAGGTAGTCGGAAATACCCTTTTAATTAGGCCCAAAAACAAACTCACTTATAGGGGTTTCCGTCCCCTTGCGGGGTAAAGGTAGTCGGAAATAACAGTTAATAATGAAGGTGAATTAAGAGTTACTTCTGAAGTTTCCGTCCCCTTGCGGGGTAAAGGTAGTCGGAAATCATTCACCAGTACCTCGGGGGATGGTCTGCCAGCCGAGTTTCCGTCCCCTTGCGGGGTAAAGGTAGTCGGAAATATTAGCGCACACACCACTAAGGCTCTTGGATTTACCGCGGTTTCCGTCCCCTTGCGGGGTAAAGGTAGTCGGAAATGTTATCATCCTGATCAATATACTCAATGGAGAGTGTTGTTTCCGTCCCCTTGCGGGGTAAAGGTAGTCGGAAATTGCGATGATACGATTGGCACTCCTCAAAGAATTGGGGTTTCCGTCCCCTTGCGGGGTAAAGGTAGTCGGAAATAGCTTGAGACGAACGCCAAGCGTATTTGTCACGGATGGGGTGGTTTCCGTCCCCTTGCGGGGTAAAGGTAGTCGGAAATAGAAGTGTCTTTGATGGTACTAGAAACAGATCTCTTCGTTTCCGTCCCCTTGCGGGGTAAAGGTAGTCGGAAATCTCATCCAGCATCAATGCGGAGGGTGTAGAAGACACCGTTTCCGTCCCCTTGCGGGGTAAAGGTAGTCGGAAATCTGAAAAACCCTTCGTCCCTATCAGCCCAGAACGCAGCAGTTTCCGTCCCCTTGCGGGGTAAAGGTAGTCGGAAATGACATTTCTTTGACCTCTTCGTTCTTCACTACTTTCTGTTTCCGTCCCCTTGCGGGGTAAAGGTAGTCGGAAATGCAGAATACAACCGATCTAAAATCAGTCTATGCACATGTTTCCGTCCCCTTGCGGGGTAAAGGTAGTCGGAAATTATGGAGATGGTGATGGCGATGGCAGTGGCGATTAGCGCGGTTTCCGTCCCCTTGCGGGGTAAAGGTAGTCGGAAATAGACATCTCTTGAAGTTAACTTCAAACCCGATGAGGACGTTTCCGTCCCCTTGCGGGGTAAAGGTAGTCGGAAATTAACTTTATACCGTAACAAGGAGAATTATGAACAGTGGTGTTTCCGTCCCCTTGCGGGGTAAAGGTAGTCGGAAATATCACATTCCCTAAACTCGTACTTCCTAAGTATGACGGTTTCCGTCCCCTTGCGGGGTAAAGGTAGTCGGAAATTGTTGCTGCTACTGCTTTACATATCCCTTCATTGGCACTAGTTTCCGTCCCCTTGCGGGGTAAAGGTAGTCGGAAATAGCTAGGCTCAAAAAAGCATAGTCGTTTTCTGACTCAAGTTTCCGTCCCCTTGCGGGGTAAAGGTAGTCGGAAATGCAGCTAGTGGCGTTGCCATGTGTGCGATTATTTGGAGGTGTTTCCGTCCCCTTGCGGGGTAAAGGTAGTCGGAAATGGCTGCAAAGGCTGGAATTGAGCAGCTGAGAGCCCGGTGTTTCCGTCCCCTTGCGGGGTAAAGGTAGTCGGAAATCCTGATAAGCTTTCTCAGCTACGGCTGAGTCAATGGCGAGTTTCCGTCCCCTTGCGGGGTAAAGGTAGTCGGAAATGGAAAAACAAATTTTCTAACGCAATCACCTTAGAGTTGTTTCCGTCCCCTTGCGGGGTAAAGGTAGTCGGAAATCACAGTAGTTGAAGTCAAAACAATGAGCGACAGATAGTTTCCGTCCCCTTGCGGGGTAAAGGTAGTCGGAAATGCTATAAAGAAGGCTTGCCCGAATCGGCGCTAATGGCAGTTTCCGTCCCCTTGCGGGGTAAAGGTAGTCGGAAATGTTGGCTTTATCGAACTGACCAATAATGGAAACCCAGTTTCCGTCCCCTTGCGGGGTAAAGGTAGTCGGAAATGGGGCAATGGTTTCAAGGAGCCTCTGGGTCTTATCGGTTTCCGTCCCCTTGCGGGGTAAAGGTAGTCGGAAATGCGGCTGACAATGCGGTTATTAGCTTGCAGCCTGACGTTTCCGTCCCCTTGCGGGGTAAAGGTAGTCGGAAATCTCAAGGAACAGTACGACCTTCAGCTACAGCAAAATCAAGGTTTCCGTCCCCTTGCGGGGTAAAGGTAGTCGGAAATGTGCAGTTGATCGCGCCCGATTTCTTGGTGTGCAAGGCAGTTTCCGTCCCCTTGCGGGGTAAAGGTAGTCGGAAATGAATAATATTGATAGCCGTTTAACCACGACTGCAAAAGGTTTCCGTCCCCCTGCGGGGTAAAGGTAGTCGGAAATGCGCGGGAGTAGGCGCAGGAGTAGCGATCGCGGTTTCGTTTCCGTCCCCTTGCGGGGTAAAGGTAGTCGGAAATTGCTGTTGACGTTAGGGTGTCGCAATTAGAACGCGATCTTGCGGTGTTTCCGTCCCCTTGCGGGGTAAAGGTAGTCGGAAATTATAATTCGATGCCCTCAGTTGGTTGTCGGATGTGTAGTTTCCGTCCCCTTGCGGGGTAAAGGTAGTCGGAAATTCAACGAGAGAAAGCTAGTCGTAGTAAATAGGTTTCTGGGGTTTCCGTCCCCTTGCGGGGTAAAGGTAGTCGGAAATGTCAGGCATTTGCAACCTCTACAAAAGCGCAGTTCAGTTTCCGTCCCCTTGCGGGGTAAAGGTAGTCGGAAATAGTGGAACCAACTTGAGCGAAGGTAATACCAGCAGTCAATGTTTCCGTCCCCTTGCGGGGTAAAGGTAGTCGGAAATGATTCACCACATGAACAAAGAAGCTAACAAGGGCAAGAAGTTTCCGTCCCCTTGCGGGGTAAAGGTAGTCGGAAATTATAGGAGATAAAACGATGGCAAAAGTTTATTATAAAGTTTCC
The DNA here is from genome assembly GCA_020404105.1 of Pseudanabaena sp. M53BS1SP1A06MG. GTDB lineage: Bacteria > Cyanobacteriota > Cyanobacteriia > Pseudanabaenales > Pseudanabaenaceae > Pseudanabaena > Pseudanabaena mucicola_A. Next base: position 3,123 of record JADBWH010000122.1, read on the forward strand.
GTCCCCTTGCGGGGTAAAGGTAGTCGGAAATACTTGGCTTCACGGTTGTATTAGTGCCTGTCTCGCTTGTTTCCGTCCCCTTGCGGGGTAAAGGTAGTCGGAAATTTTCCCACCATCTCTATAACTACCCCCAAAGCCACTGGTTTCCGTCCCCTTGCGGGGTAAAGGTAGTCGGAAATCGTTAAGAACAAATAACCATGTCAAACATTCAAATTGTTTCCGTCCCCTTGCGGGGTAAAGGTAGTCGGAAATCCTATAGTTCTGAAAAGTATATATGATTTGATTTTCAAGGTACAGATTTTGCAATAAGTTTAACACTTATTTACAAAGGAGACAAACACGACAAATTAAAAACAAAAAAGTCTCTAAAACAACTATAACAGACAAATTGGATTAAATTAATGGATGAATACAACCAAAAATATACTATTTACGCAAAAAAATACTATAAAACAAGCGACAGCACAGCATGACTCAACGCGACAAAAAACAGACGTGATTTACAAATCTTAAAATAACAGCAAACAGAACTAGAGAATTACAAAATCAGGCGGCTCATAGGGACGCGGACTACCGAACACCCTAGTTTTTTGCTTAGCGATCGCATCAAGAGGGTAGACCCGCAGATTATCCTCATCCAACTTCAACAAAGGCAGCCAAGACTTTTGCAACTTTTTTTCTAGCACCGCCTCACTCAAAGGACACTCAAAAACCGAACGCTGCACCCTTTGACAAGACTGCTCAAGACGCTTTGCCAACCTGAGACGGCGGCGATCATCCGCCACATCATAACAAACCAACCACAACATACAGAACTCGTAAACTTAGGGAGAATGATAAGAACTTGTAAATCAAGTGTTATCATTCTCCACTTATTTAATGACATAGGGTTGATAATCAAGAGATCGCTCCAGCAAACAACGACCTAGGGAACGCGCTTGCTCCAAAAGAATGTGACTCAAACGCAACTTACGGTTTTGAGCAGGATAAAGGAAAGAAGTATTAAACAGACGCTCAATCTCAGCAAGAAACAGCTTTTTGGCGATCGCCCCAAGCCAAATCCCAGCACCATCAGGCGAAGGCTCAAAATCATCAGAAGTGAGTAAACTAGCCTGAATCACCGCAATTACCGCCGCATCCACCACCACAGGGCGAAACTCCTCCATCAAATCAAGCGCCAAATTCGGGCGATAGGGCTGCATCACGTGAAAGAAACCCAAATAGGGATCAAGCCCAGCGATCGCTGCCGCCGCAAAAACTCTAGCCAACAAAACCCCATAGCCCCAACTCAAAAGCGCATTAATCGGATCAAGAGGAGGCTGACGATTGCGCCCAGAAAAATTCCATTCAGGAGGGAAATAATAGCGTAAAGCTTGATAATAATGCCTTGCACAAATCCCTTCTAATCCCATCAAGCGGTCTCGTTCTAGGGGAGTCGCCACACTACCAAGCTGACCGATATAACTAGAAATGAGATCAATCGCTTCCGCAATCTCCGCGATCGCCCCTTTCGTCGCCCGATTGCGTCTTTGCAAAATCACCCTTTGATTGCGAATCTTGCCCTCAATTAACTTCTGAGCGATCGCCATCCCAAAAGTTGAATCGACAGTTTGATATTGAGCCAAACGTATCGCAGGATTTGTATGAAAACTCCCCTGCAATCTGCCGCGAAACTGCCCATCTTGCCGCAAAAAAATAGTTTCAATCCCCCGATCCATCAACTCCGCGATCGCCACACTCGTTAACTGCACACCCGCATGAATCACCAGCAAAGATAGTTCAGCCAAGCGAAAATTTCTCACATCCTCTCGCCTCTTAATTACCAGAGATTCATTCTTAAAACTCACCACAGTCCCAGCTTCAGTTAAATAAATCGCAGTCATTGCTAACTCCTTACTTTCAGCAAGTCTCAAATAAACAAATTTTTTAGCGTGGCTCCGCCACGCTAAAAAATTTGTTTATTTATGAAATTGCAGAACCATTAGCACTATAAGCCCACGATTGAAGATGGCTATTCAATCGAGTGACATAATAACCAAATAATTTTGAGAACCTAACAAGGTTTATCTAACTATGTCCCCCTCACTCCTCAAAAAGCTTGTCCGTTATCGCACCGTTATCACAGCGATCGCTAATGCTGCCATCACTTGGGTAATCCTGATCATTGCGCCCCTCGGTCTATTTGCGGTCATTACCTGCACCTTAGGCGTATTTCTGGGCAGCCTCTTTATTGGCAACCTCAGCGATAAAGCCTTGTTATTTTTAGTGAGAAATAGCGATCAGCAAAACCTAGAAACAAGACAATGGGCCACCCCGGAAGCCAATCAATATATTAAAGAGCCTGAACGACACAATCAGAATGCCAGCAACGGTGATGAATCATTGATTCAGACACAAATCAAAAAACTTCTTAAATAGAAATCCTCACGAGCGATCGCTATGAATCCTAAAACTGTTTTATGGAGCTTATTAGCTCTAATCGTAATCCTGCCTAGCACTTGGTTTGCATGGTCAATTTATCAACGGAGCGAACACGAAAAACTATTAAATTCTGTTTCAACAATTATGTCTGAGTCGAATAAAGATGATCCTGCAAGCATGGAGGCTTTGCAAGCTAAAATCAAAGATCTTGACACAGCGATCGCTATTATGCAAAGTGTTCCACCTAGTGCTAAAGAACTCTATCAACAGGCTCAAGCTAATCTTAGTAAGTTGCAAAATCGCAAGGAAAAATTATTGCTGATACTGGAGACAGAGCTAAATGTTCAGCAGGAGCTAGACAAAGCTGAAGCCTTAGCGATTGAAGCTGTAAATATTGGTGCAAAACCCCGTAATACAGCAAAGGAATGGAATGAAGCCTATGGCAAATGGCAGGAAGCGATCGGGGTTCTTCAGCGTACTCCTAAAAGCCGCTTTATAAATTCTCAAGTTCAAAAAAATCTAACTAATTATCAAGAAAGCGCATCGGTTGCTAGTACTAAAGTATCGGGAGAACAACAGGCGATCGACCTGCTTAATCGTGCTAAATCCCTAGCTGATCAAGCAGTGAAAATCGCTCAAAACCCGCCACATTCAACTGAGACTTGGGCGATCGCCTATGGCAAATGGCAAGAAGCAGTTGACCTACTTGAAAAAATTCCCGCCAGTACTTCTGTTACGGCGGAGTCCAAACGTTTACTCAATGAATATAAGAAAAATCGCAACATCATTCTCAATGAGTACCGCAAACGCGAAAACCTAGAAATCCAAGCCAAGCAAGAAAGCGAGTTTGAATCCTTCTTTGTCGGACTATCTTCTAGCACTAAAGATTCTTTACGCCGCCTCAAGGCATTAGGCTATGCCCGTGAGAGATTTACTTCCCTCTGTTTCCAAATCATTACCGACAATACTACTAGTGCTGATTTAGCAGGACGTGGTTTTGAGCTTACCAGTTACGCTAGCGGTATCTGTAACTATGTGTGGGATCGGTTATAAAGTCTGCGGAAATTGCCTTGATGATGACTTCGTTTTGGCAGAACTAACCACAGCGATTCCTTCACGAATAAATCCACCAATCACTTGATTAAAAGCTCTATAACTATTCTCACTAATTGGCTGAAAGCCATGAGCAAATAATGAATTGTTTCGAGTCTCTAGCGAGTTGAGAATCCGATCTTTGTAAACTAAGAATAACTGCCCCAGAGGATCTTCTGTAAACTTAGATAGCAAATCATAGCTCTGAAATAGCGCAAGCTGTAATTTTTTCTTAGTGTTACTAGCTTTTCGGGCTTCATATTCAGTCTGTAATTGTGCGGGAAGCTTGGAAATATCTACATCCCCTGTCAAAATGCCATATTGCTTAAACAACCGTATTTGCTCCAATAGCTCGATCGCTCGATAGAGTCTCCCCACCGCATCATCATAACGCTTCTGACTAGCACGGCGATCAGCATTGAGAAGCAAGTCTTCTACTACTTCATAGCCATGTCCAGTCATCCCGTCGCTAGTATCCAATTCTTTGTCTAGCAGACCACGACTAGCAATCACCTTCTTGAGAAATAGTCCATAGGGTTGGATATTTGTCTGTCTCATGTAAGGCTGCAAACGGGACAAAGCGACCCGATGATCAAAGCGATCCCATGCATCAAACCCTTCGCACTGATCGAGAAGTTCATCAATCTGTCTTGTTTGGTCAGAACTTAGTTCTGTGCTTTGGAGCAGGTTTTGCAGATCGGCGATCGCTGCTGTGTAATTATAATTCTGCAAATATACAGGCAAAGCTTTATCGACAGTCTTTGTGACCACAACGCCAGTTGTGGTGGCTTTGCGCGTGCGCTCTCCCGATTCTACTTTAATTAAATTTTGCCGAGTCGTACTTGTGGTGATGAATAAATTTATTTCTGAATCTAGCGCAGCAGTGGCTAGAGCGACAGACATTGTTTTTGTGCCGCCCGTATAGTCTGCCGCAATCTCAGCCCTAGGGCTTTCTTGCTTAACTTCACGAATCTTTTGATTAATTTTGCTGTAACACTCTGTTAAGTTATCTGGCTCCTGAATTAGCACTAAGTCTCTTTCAGCATCAAAGCGATCGCCTAGTCCTAATTGTGTAGGAATATTCGGCAGAGATTCAATTACTTCTGTACCTTTCCGAACTTCACAGGGTTTGCCCTCACCAATCACCTGTGATTTGCTTCCCTTTGCGCCATCGGAACAGATAAAGACTACGCGATCAGGGTTTTGGCTTTTGATAGAAGTGGCGATCGGCTGATGCGAACCACCAACGGTAATAAATAAAATTTTAGTCATGGGATTATACGTTTACTTGATTAAGGGTACAGGCGATATTTTTCTCCAAAATTTACGGTGAACCGATAACTCATGCTGCGAGATGATCTTGAACAGAGGTTAACAGGCGATCGCATTCTTGAAAAATAAAATTAACCGCCGCAAATAAATGTTCGAGTTCTTGGATACTGTAAAAGATTTTATTGCGAGTGAAGGTATCACCTTCAAGCTTGCCAAACTGCCAGAATTTACCATTTGATGTAATTCCAAAGACAGTTAATGCTGCTAGATTATTCAACTTTTGGGCGGCATACATTTCGACTAGACATTGCCCCCAAGCCGCATCAAAGTTGTCTTGCTTGGCTTCAATTAGTAAAAAATAGGGCTTGTCAAATACGACCTTGCCAAGGGGCGATCGCTTTGCCAAAATATACTCAGGAAATCCCGTTAAGTTTTCGGTATAGTTAAGATATTGATGACTCCACAGCGTAAATTTTTTGGCGAGTGGTTTCCAAACCTCTTTAAGAATCGGATAGATCAAGTTTTCACAAATAGCATACTCAGAATTATCCACAACTCCTTCGTTTAACATAAATTCTAAATCTGCCAAAAAATAGTCCTTAATATCAAAAGAAATTTCCTGCATAAAGTTTTCTTCTACAAAAGAAATTTCTAGTTCCTTAAGAGTCGCGCCTAAACTTTTGTACTGACTAAATGACATATCTTCTAATCCTGATTTTCTAATTCTGATAATGTATTAGTGTCTATTGATGGGTGAAATAAACTGTAAAAGAATACCTAGAATCTTATCAATTTCCTTGATATAGTACTCAACAGTATCGATATAAACAGTGCGATCGCACAGGGTTAAAAATCGCCAGTTTGTGCCACTGGTGACAACACCATAAACCCTTTCAATATTGTTCCCTGATTGTTGGTTAAATATTTGCGCGGCGACCATTTCGGCGATACATTGCCCGATGCCTCCAATGATGTTTTCGTTTTTAGCTTCGACAATTGTGGTTACGGGGGCGCTGATATACAACTGCTCTTTGGAGTAACTCAAAATAAAATCACAATAACCGACTAGCCCTTTGCTGCTATCAACATTAAATTCTTTCCCAGAGAACAGGGACACTTGATAGCCTGATAATCTCCGTATTTCTCCTAATATAGGCGCAATAATAAATTCGGATCGAGATTTCTCGCTATTAATGGCGATCGCTAAGTTCAAGTATTCCTTTAAGATCATACTCAAAAGTTCTGAAGGCTGTGCTTTAGGAACTTCAGCAAATAAGTCTCGATCTTCTTCGATGATCAGATCAAAGGCTTCTCTAACTTTCGCCAGTGTGAAGTCACTATATGCCATGTTTGTCTCGCGGATTGATATTTGGGATGAGGGAAGGGGGCGATCGCTTTTTTATTGATTGATATAGGGTTTAAGGGGGCGATCGTTAACTCTTCTTCGGTGGCTTAGGTGGTCTAGCCATCGCAACATTTCCACTATTACTACTTGGAGGTTTCCTTCCTGAAGTTTTATTTTCTCTTTGGATTGGCTTTTCCCCTTGCTGAATTTTAGGCTTCTCCCTAATATCTAAACTATTTGATTTAGGTACAGGCTTGGGAGTTGGATTAGATTTAGATGCAAATCTGCGATTGTCAGCGATTTCTACAACCTGCAGTGGTGTGGGCAAAACGGGACGGTTTTGGTATTCTTTTGCCGTAATAGTCATGTAGCGTGTTTGCTCTGCATTTGGCATACTATCCCATCGCAGCATGGCTAGAAGCATCTCAATACGCGGAATTTCTTTTAAGTTTTCTGCCATCCTACCTTGTGGATGATCTGTTTCTGCAATACCAGTTTTTTCATTAAGAACATACTTCTCAAAAGCTTGTAAATATTCTGAAATAGATGCTTCAGATTCACTTACTGTCCATTGATTATTATGGGTATTGAATAGAGAAGAGTAACGGCTTTGGCGATCGCTAATATATAAAGTTGGATCGATTTTTACTGCACCCATGCCCAACGGCTTACCCATACCTAAAGATAAGCGGTAATCTTCTCCTGTTTTACCAATACCAAATTCTTTAGCTTTATCACCTCCAATGCTCAAAACCCAAAGTAAAGTCCCAAGCTCTACTCGACTAAGATTTTCAAAATGGATATCAAAAGTAAAAGTAGTGGCTGGATTAGGATTAATAGGCTTTATCAAGCTTGTTTGGGTATCAGAATTAGCATCTTGAGATTGATCTACAACTTGTTCTTTATGCCAATAAAGTTTGTGTCCTCTAATAGTCGTATCACCCGCTTTTTCTTTGGCAGGAGGATTACTAGCGTAATGTTTAAGATTTTTAGGATTTACATTATCTTGAACAAGGTAATGCTGAAAAGTTGTTGGCTTAGGACTGGATAAAAGGATTGATTTAGTTGCAGGATATTCAACTACAGACTTAGTTGTTGCATCAGTAAAAAATACACGTCCAGCACGAGCTTTTTCTCTTGGATGTTTATCTTCTACATATCCGAAAATGGCTTCAGCTATATCAGTCTTTGACTCATCTCTTAACCATTCTGCAATAAATTCAAATGGCGACAAATCATAGGGCAATCGAAACATCATGGTATGTCCCAAAAACACAAGCTCATTGTCTTTATTAAGTAAGTAAAAAACTGGACGCATATTTTCTAATACACCATTTTGTCCAGTAAGGCTTTTTTGCCCCTCAGTAATTTGTTCCTCATATTCCTGTAGCATTTTTTTAGGAATCAGAACATCTGAAGAATCAATATTCACAGGTAGCCCAAACACAAAATTCTTCTCTTTTTTGGGAATATCGCCTGTTTTAATGAAAACAGCATTGATATGCTTCATTTTATAGACATTATTTAAGCCATACCACCTCTCAAGATTTAATACAATATCTAAATCTTTCTTCTCTCTGTCAAAGGGTAACTGATTGATTGGGTTTGCGGGTCTTATTTTCCAGTTAGAGTTTTGTTGAATTATATATCCTGCATTTATTGCATAATCAGGATTATCTTGGGGTTGATTTGCAAAATATTTGCGATATTCTTTACCTAGAGATGTCTGACTATCTGCAACAGCACGAAATGCAAGTCTTTGGTTTGATACAAGTTTTATTTTTCCACAGCTAATAATCTCAATTAAGCTTCTGATCATTCCCCTTAAACTGCTTCCAGGGATAACAGGTGATAAATCAGTAGGATTATGAAAAAAATTGGCTCTTTTTTGTTTTTGTATCTCAGATAAACCGTTAAAGGATGATTCAGAATACTTGGCAAAATCTTCAGGATTCCATCCACAACGTATATAAATTTGTGATTCTGGCGATAGATTGCATTTAATTCTGCCTGTATACCTTTTGATCTTGTTAGGTTGAGATTGATCCTCTTTGTGATCTTGATACCGATCAGCATCTGGCAAAGGTTCAGCTTCTACTATCTTGTCAGGTAGCTCGACAAAATTGTACGGTGCTTTAGCCTTACGCTTAATTGTTTTTATCCCATTTCGTGTATTTTCTTCGATCTTATCAGGTACATGATTAATGTGTTTAGGGAATTCGTTAGACATTTTCTACTCCTCCGTTTCATTTTTTAAGATAATGGACACAGTACTAGCAATTTGTGGGATTTCCGAATGAATTACTTCCCAAATTGTTTCATAATCAATTCGCCAATATTGATGAGTCGTAATATTCCTCATGCCAATGATGCCGCGCCAGTCAATCTCTGGATAATTTAAGCGCATGTTTTCTGGAATCTCTTTCATCGCCTCGGCGATCATTTCAATCGCCTTGACAGTCGCAAAAGCCTTTTCATCATTGCGAATGAATTCTTCATAAGTAATATCCTCCGTAAAAGACTTAATCAGATTAGTCATTTTTAATATGTCTTGCAAAAAATGTATATAGGTGCGATCGCTCATATATATTGAACCTCCGTCAAAATCTTTTCTTTTAACTCCTGTTTTAAACCCTTCTTTCTAACCAAATCAACTTTTACGTCAAGGCGATCGCTTAGATAAATTTGTAAACTGGATATTTTTAAAAGGCTAGGAGTTTTAGCAAACTCAACCAAAATGTCAACATCACTAGCAGAGTTTTGTAATCCTTTGACATAGGAGCCAAAGATACCAATTTCAATAATATTGTACTGCTCCTGTAAAAATGGTTTTAGCTCAGAGATTTTAGATTTAATTTCTTCAAGAGTTTGAATTGGTTTGCCCAACGATCGATCAACATTTTCATTATTAGCAATTAATCGTTCTAACGAATCTAGAATCAAACTCTCAACTGTTATGTTGAGGCGATCGGCTTTTTCGATAAGCTGTTGTTGCAATTTTTCAGGAATCTCAAGATCAAAACGTTTCATTTTGCTTGTCCTCCTTGTCCAGTCAGATAGACAAGACGACTTAGATAAATCCGCACAACTCCTGTATCTGGGTCTTCATCTAAATAATGTCGAACAGTCAAACGTAAAGGACGGTAAAGCGTTTTGCTTTGATCAAAAGAAATATTGATCAAAGGTACAGCGTGTTTTAACCCTTCTTGACCATCTGCAACTAATGTAAACCCATCTTTTTCTTGTTCAGGTTTTGTTCCCCATAAAATTTGATGCTCATCATCGGGTAAACAATCAGGATTGTTTGTATCTTCAATTGAGCGAGCTTTCCAATCTTTGCCAACTTTCCATAGCATTACTTCGCATTTATCGCCAAACATACGACATTGTTGAAGGGTTTGCGATCGCAACTTGGCAAATTGATCAAACACATCACCAGATGTCTTTAACACATCATCTTCAAAGCGCCCCCAAATAACACCATCTTCAGCATGAGCTAGGAGATATCTAAGGTTGTGTTGTTTTGCTTGACCCTCCAGCCAATCTCTCAGATCCTGATTATCTAAGAAATCAGGTGGATCGCAATGCTCGACATTTGGTTTGACAATAGTTGTACTCATGATTCTTACCAGATTGTTTGAATGTTTGCAGCTTGAATTTTGGAATCCTTTGTTACCAAAGGAATATTTAGATATAGTGCCGTGGCAGCAATAATGAGATCGGGCATTTCAGGGACAATCTCACGGGGAATATTAGCGATCGCCTGAGCAATCTCAAAATCTAGCGGAATCAAATTCCAATTAGGATCGTTCGCAAAGATTTGATTTAATCGAGGCAAGGCTTCACTAGCCAATTTACCTTTTTCTTGCAGATAGATGATTTCTACTATAGAAATAGAGGCAATATTAATTTGCCTAGCAGATTCGATCGCCTCAAAAGCGTTGGCAGATAGCCGCCTAAAATCCAAAAAATACCAAATGATGGCATGGGTATCTAATAGCACGGTACTCATGATGGAAACTCCCTAGGGAAATTGCCCCACATTTCTTGACGGGCTTCGGCGATATCCTCATCTGTAATATTGATACCTAAATCTGCCCACAGACCTTTATAGCTCTTACGAACACACTGACTTGGTGGCTCCAATTTAGCGATCGTCTGTTGTTTTAAAAAAGTTACAAAATCTAATACTTGTTGCTGCTTCTCTTTTGGCAACTCACGCAGGTTTTCTAAAACTGCTTGCTCAATAGTCATGACCTTACTCCACTTTATTAACTAATTTTTGAACATAGCTCTCTAATGATTCTTGTGCGCCATTTTGTATGATTTTTAGGCTGTCTTTTCCATGTATTGTCCATTTTTTCTCTTGATGACACTTCTCTTGATGACAAATGTCTGCATGAATCCCTTGCAGTCGCCCTCGACCAATACTACTCTCACCACCAATTGGCAAATCTCCTGTCCAGAGATCTTTTAAGAGTAGAAGCAACAAACCAATTTCATGCTCTTTGGGATTCCGTAGTTCTAATTTTAATTCTACCACCCCACTAAATACGGGCTGTGCGTCAAATAATGCGCCGTGCATCGCACCACCTGTAAAGCGATCTATAGCAATACGACTTTGGACAAGTTCACTAGATTCTTTAATTTCACTCTCATGGACTATCAACCTACTTGCTTTAGCCTCTTTATTGCCATTGTCAGAAATATCTGTGCCAAAAATATCATCAACAATTTGAAGATCTTTCTCTAACGTATTGATAATCCTCACTGCTCTGTGTCTTAGGACTCCTGCAAGACTTGTTCCTGAGATAATGGGTAAAGGATTATATTCTTGTGGTTTTTGTTTGTTAGGTCGATGAGATTTGAGATGAACTGCATCAGGTCGCTTATGTTCAGAATATTCGGCTGAACGAATTAGCATAGAACCAACAAGGCTAAATTTTGCTGTAATGGTAAAGCGATCGCGCTTGTTATCATTTGGTATTGCACCAAGTACAATAGAGATTGGAGATATTTTAGTGCGAGATTCAGATAGATTTCTATTCCAATGCTCAAAGTTTAACCATTCCAACCTTTGACGATTATCTTTTAAGTCAAACTCCCATACTTGCCAGTTTTCAACATGACAACGCCCAAAGCCGCGCCGCTTTTTCATACCGATCGCTATCTCACCATTCTCAAAACCTGATAGGGTGATCGCTAATCCTTGTTTAAGTTGATTCTCATCTTTCCCTTCTTCAATCAACAACTCAAAGAAAAGTGGAAACTCAGTACCTGCTGATAGTAATTCAAAGTCATATTTAGCACCATCTACTGCCACACCTTTTTTTTCATCAATCTTCACCCCATCACGTAACTCTAAATCAATCTTCTCATTACTAATAGAATCATTAACAATCAAAGGACTTTGATCGCCTTGATCATCTCCACGCTCTCCTCCAAAAAGTAATTTAGCTAATCCTAATTCTGGATTATATTCATGTAAATAATTTCGTAAAGCTCCTGCGATAGAAGCACCAGTGAGCAAAGCTTTATCTTCATCTACACTATCTCGCAATAAAGCAAGATCGGTAAGGCTGTCAGAGTCGCCACTACCTAAACAGGTTGGAGTGTCTAAAACTAGCGTACCTTTGACGATGATGCGCTTATAGATTTTGCGCTGGTGATTATTTAGGCGATCGCTACTCATCTTATTTATCCTCCTTAGTTGCCTTCTTTGCCATTGCTTCAATCAATCGCAATGTATACTCTTTGGCAAGCTTATCTGTTAAGACTCTTTCCACATCACCAATCTTGACTGCATCAATGTTAGTAATCCATTCTCTAGGATTCTGAAGCCATATTTCAATTTGTAATTTCAAAGGCATTTCCCTAGTGCCAACCTCGATTTTGGTTGCAAGTTGTTTTTTTGCATTTTCGGGCAAGTTACTTGGCATTGAAAGAACAAGGTCAGCATTTTGTGGCAATGCTTGTCTAGCAAAAAGACGCAAACGTGAAAGTTGACTATTACTGATTCCATTTTGAATCGATATGCTTCCTAATTTTTCTAGAAGCTTCTGATCTAGTTTTTGTCTTAGCAAACGATCAGCCATTTTTTCTGCCAATGCCAAAGAACTACCTTGTAATTGACTTTCATTTGTTTTTGCTTGCTGATCAGCTTTTTTTGCTTGAAATTCACTTTCAGAAAGCCAATTTACAGCGATTCGTCCAAAACCATCAACTTTTCTTTCGCCAATTCCCTGTGATTCTAATAACTTGATTTGCTCCTCAGTTAGAGAATATCCTTCAAATACAAACACACTGCCCATTGATAAGGCTGGCATTTGTGGCAATGGCAAGCCCCATTTACGGTTAAATCCACCGATATTTTCACTACTTGCGTAAATAGGCTTGGCTTCAGGTAAGTCTGTGATTTCTAAAATCTTCTCGATTTCATATCCAATTAAATTAGGATTAGCTACAGGCTGTCCATACTCATCTCGAAGAATGGCATTACTTAGAAGCGTAATTACTAAATTATCTTGGCTAGTACGTTTTGCAACAGGAATATTAACCTCATTCCAGTTACTATCACGAGGTTGAACATTACTAATTTTACAATGTCCATAACCTGCACTCTGCGACCCACCTAACCATATATCGTCCTTAGACTGGAGAAGCTTTAGAATTTCGCCACAAATTTCATCCGTCTCGCATAAAATTACAGACTGAAATGTTTGACCTACATCGATCGCATCATAACGAAAGATCTCACCTTGCTCCTTAGTTGAACGACCCTTAGAGCGATCGCGCTGATTATGAATATTAATTCTTCTCTCTTCCTTGAAAAGAGAAACTGATTCTCCATTGACAGTACAAAATCTCTGCTGTACAGATTTGGGAGTTAAGTCTTCTGCTAAATCATCAATAGTCGCTCTGTCATATATGAACATTCGATAGCTAGATTCATATTTAGGTAGATCTGCGTCCTTATCTTTAACCCAAGAAATTGGTACAGGTAAAGTTCTCTGCTTTTTATCATTATCATCTTTACTCTCAAGATAAGCATTCAAATACTGAATTGACTCATCTTCAAAAAATAAATCTCTGATTATTTGGTCACAAAGATTCAAGTCTCTCAATTGATTTTCATTCATATATCGTCCAATAACCGCACCTCGAATCATGCTGCCCGGGATATAAGAATAAGAAACATCACTGTTGGGATCGCCTTGAAAAGAGGTAGCAAGCAAGGGCTGTTGTGTGGTTAGTGAGAATGTAATAGCTTTCATGAGTTCTTGACCTCCTGTCCAAATCTATGAATATAATTTCGGGTAATATCATTACCATCTGCATCATGCAAAGTGCATTGCACATGACCACGCCCTCGATTGCGCCCACTGCCTAGATGTCGCAAAGACAATGTACCAATGGCTAAAAGAGTTAACATATCCTCTTCGACTGTTTCAGTTTCAAAAAGAAGATCAGATGTAAATTCTAGATCTCTAATCACAACACGTGCAGAGCGTAAACTTTTTGCTTCTGCAACGCCTGTTTCTGCACTAATAGCGGTTTGCTTACGAATAGTAGTTAAAGAGCTAAGTATTTGCTGACTGGTAAGGTCGTTCTCTTGGATTTCATGAGCCACTGCTTGTTGTAAGTCTGATGGTAGTCGTGCGTCTCCAATATGAACTGCTGCCATAATATCTAGCCCACTTCCAGAAATTCCAAACAGCTTACAGGCCAGTTCTTGCCAGTGTTTTTGATTATCTACCAATGTATGAATTAGATTGTCACATTCTTCACTCAGTAAACCTTTGAGAGTACGACCACGCAAATAAGGCAACCCATAAGCATCATGCTCAACCTCTTGATCCACAAGTCCCGCAACACCATCACCACGCCCAAAAGTGGTATCACTAAGCAATTTGATCTTCAGCTTATACTTGTTCATTTGTATCCTCCGTCAGCGACACATAAAACTCCATTGCCTCGATCACATCAAAATAGCCACAAATTCCATTTAGCCAGCCGTTTTGAGATAATTGAGTTGCTTGATTGTCATCATTTTTAAAAAGAGGCAAATCAGCTAACCCATAAGCTTTCAAATATTCTTTTGTTGCCCGTGAACCTTTACGCAGAATTTCTCGCAAAGCAATCACTTTATTCCGCTTATCTTTCCATCTCTCACCATTATTCAGTTCTTGGATAACTTTTTTAAGACCCTGCCATGTGCGCCATTCGTCATCTTGGGCAAGTAAAACAGGACGCATATATAACTTACCTTCTACTCCTTGATACTCGCGTTCTCGAATATCGTTAACTGAACCAATTAGACCACTAGCTGCCAAGTGCCAATCTATCGCTGACTCATCTTTATTTTTAGTCTTTACATATTTTTTAGCACTTTTGCACAAATCCTCACTTAATTCATAAGCTCTAGCAAAAGGATAGTGTGATTTGACAATACATACTCCAGCGCAAGCAGTTAATTTACCGCCATAACTTACAGATTGATCTTCAAATTCTTGCAAGTAAATAGCAGCTAGTTCTAAGCCTAATCTACCATCACAAACAAAAGTAACATCATCGCCACCATAAACAATCGGACGGAATGGCAACGTATTATCTTTCAGGTTAATTTTTTCTGTAAGTGAACCACTGTCAAGAGACTTAACAACAGTTTCATAAACTTTTTTTAGAGCATTTTTTCCTGCTTCTTGAATACTGTTAGAGAGTTTGCGGACTTCTATAATGTAATCCCGATTACTTTTATCTTTGCCAACATCTTGAAAGCGTTTGCCCATATTATTTCCATCAGCATGAACGATCGCAATATAGCTACTCTCACCTTCAGATCTCCCCATATCATCAACATCAAGAGGAATGCCATAATTGTGAGATGTTTCACGATCAAAAACAAAATATTTAAGTTGTTTGTTTGCAGCTTTAACAGCCACAAGCTTTGCTCCAATCTCTCTAGAAATTGGATAAGCTTGATGTCCTGAAGGCATCTTATATTGTTCTTCATTACTTATACCTACAGCAACAAGACGCGATGATCTACAGTCTGCCGTAACACCTAAACCCAACAAAGGCGCTGATGGGACTCGTTGCTGTTTAGCTCGATCGACCTCATTTTTCATCACTTCTTGAATGACCTCATAAAGAGGAGTGCTTTTGCCATTCCACTCAAATTCTTTGTGTGCAGCAACCAAATTAATACCTGGGGCTTTTTCTAGGATTTTTCTGCTAAGCTTTCGAGTAAATTCTTTAGCATAATCAATTGTTTGAAATAGCAAAACAGTATTACCACCACCTGCATAGACTAACTCCGCATTCAGTGTGATATCTTCTTCTATATACGGTTTATCTTCTGGATGAGCGGGTATTTGGATCTTCCAGTTCTTGTTCTTATCGTCTCGCAGATCTTTAAGAACTTCTTTAACCCACTCATCAGTTACCTGAGATACAAGATAGGATGCCCCAACGTTTTCTCTGAGGCGATTACTACCAAAGATATAGGGCTGAATCCCTGTAGTATCCAGTACGGTTACAACTAATGTCATTTTTCATCCCTCTCATTTTCATCAATCCATGTAGAAATTTTTTGAGGCAAATCGATTAAATCGTCTCTTCCCCAAACAATTAGTTTCGTATTCTTTACCGTGGATTCAGGTTCAGATCTCAAGACGTTAACAATTTCTGTCCTTAATGCGTTGACTCCTTTAGAATCAACACAACATACTAGAGCAACTCTTGCCTCTGCGCCGCCTAGTTGTTGCGCCCGAATATAAGCCTCAAATAGTTTTGATTTACAGTCAAACTTTCTATCAATCGTTGTACAGGAAATAGCAAAAAGCTGATATCCTCTCATAAAAGCTACGTCAAACTGAAACTTATCATTCTTAGAATTGTTAGGATCTTTAATCCAAAAAGAAGTTGCAGACTCATGAATCAGCTTAGAATCAGAAATCTCCTTAACCTGTTGTAAAACATAATGCTCAAGCCATTCACCATCTAACCAGTTGCAAACTGATCTTAATGACTTGAAACCTTTATCTCTAACAATTGACAGAGATAAACTTTCTCCCTCCTTCCCTAAATTAGCTAGTACGTCATTAATCTGTTGAGAATCTTTAAGCGTAGCTAAACTTAATTCTGAAACATTTGCTAGCTCTGCCTCTTTTAACCATTTGTTTTTATCTTTAGGATCTCTGGTCTTTTGACGCAAAACATCATTACACCAATCACGCCAAAGTTTTACCGAGTTACCGTCAGCGTGAAAACCTGCAAAAGCTTTTGCAGCAGTAGACATTTCTGCTTCGTAAATAGGTTCAGACTTATCTTTCCAAGCCCATCCATGTATCTGAAAAATCTTTACCAACTTGACTTGCAAGTCATCTGGCTTGGTTTTGATTCTGATACGATCACCATCTTCACGATCAATACAAACTTCTAATCTGCGGGGATCGAGATAGCTAAATACTACATCAGACCGATCAAGAGATAGCATTGCTCTATAAGCGTGAGTGGACATTGCTTTTGTTCCACCTGTGTAGTGCAAGCCAAGAGAATCAGATTTTGGCAAATTCTTTGCTACTTTACGAATTTCATCTTGGATATGAAAAGCGTCAGAGTCATATTCCCCTAATGAAATTGGTTCGGCTGTTTTACATACAGATACCTCGCTTTGTAAGATGTTTTTTAGTCGGTTTGCTTGTCCAGATGTGCCTGTTGTATGAACCAAATAAAGCGTACCGCCTTTATTTAGCAAAAGATGCGCTGCGACATAATTGGGCAGAGGGTTTTCGCCGATGAGTAGGAATAGGTGATCGACTTTGTATTTATCTAGTTCAGTGTTAGTCATAATTTTTAGGTAATGTTTGTTTCCAAGAAAAAATGATGTTAATGATATTTAAGCAGTAAAGCGATCTTTTATCACATAAAATACTTCTGATATTACTCCTCAGAGATTGTCTAAAAATATAGATTTACCGTTTTAAAAAGAGCGATCGCACTCTCTTCAAAAGCTCATCAGGGACAGCGCGAGGTTGCCCCATGAGCCAAGCACCACAGGTCATTTCTAGATAGGGTTGTGATTGATTAACCTCTTCACAAGTTTCTAAAGAACTGTGAATGACAGCAACGGTCGAAAGATTACCGCGATCGCGACAGAACTCATGCCACTTATCAACCTCATCACGACTAGAACTAATAATTAAATAGTGGGAGCAAGCCTCAAGGATCGGCAGCTTTTCAGGCTGAACCATGCCACCAATATCCACCAAAACCAGAGACTTATGACGGCGCAGTTCTAAAATAGATTGAGCATGATAGGGAAAGAACTCCGCAGTCAAAGCCCCCTTATTCGCCACCTTCA
>JADBWH010000123.1 GCA_020404105.1 Pseudanabaena sp. M53BS1SP1A06MG
CCCTTCTGAACCTTTTACTTCTTATCTTGACTCTGAGCCTGCTATGGCTTCTCATCGAAAACATCGCCAGAAATTCTTCCGTATTGAGTTCTATGCTTCTATTCTCGACTACTCTTCCTAGACTTTTGTCAGTCAATCAGTTGATAAACTCACAGTCTCTCAATTCCTACTAGCAAAGATGCCCCTCGCGCCATCTTGATCGATGATGAAGATTAAGGCTCTACAAAGCAACCCCGATAAAGTTGATTTGGTCAAGGATAAAGTTCAAGCTCTGCAAGATGAAGTGTACCGTTTACAAAAATAAGCCCTAAACTAAAAGGTAGTCATGCAACACAATTAATAAAAAATTGTCCTGCAGCACTTCTTTCAGTTTAAATGTCACACAGTATACCGACTTAATGTATTTTTATATTGTATTTAATTGTATAGAATGTTCTATTTAAATCATAAAAGCAATGACACAAACTGCTACCGCCTCGGTTATTACCCCTTTACGACCAGTCAGCAAAGATGGATTAGAAGCTCTTGCGGCTAAAGCTAAGTCCAATCCTAATGTAATTGGCACATTAAAAGTTAAAACCGTCTGCGAAGGTCAATTCCGCAACCTTACCTACGTTCGTAATTTGCCAGAGCATGTAATTGACGAGCCACCAACTTTGCTTGGACAGGACACGGCTCCGAATCCTTCCGAAGCTTTACTTGCTTGTCTTGGCTCTTGCCTATCCGTTGGGATTCATGCCAATGCAATTATGCGCGGTATTACTCTTTCTAAGCTAGAGTTGCATTTAGAAGGAGATATTAATATCACTGGTGTTTGGGGAATTGGTGATCTCTCCGAAAAGCGTCTTGGCTTCAGTGCTGTGCGCGTTAAAGTCGATATTGAGTCTGATGCAACCATAGAGCAGTTAGCAGAACTTCTAGAACATGCTAATTACTGGTCGCCAGTAGCCAATACTTTCCGTAATCCCGTTGATATGCAAGTTTCCCTCGCATAGAAATCAAATTAATGTTGCCGTGCTTTGCACGGCAACATTAATTTCCATAAAACAATCACAGTAAGCGTTTTAAGTTTGATGTTGCTTATTGCAACGTCAAAACTGCAACACCCCAAAAATCTAGAGAGAGTTAAACCATGCAAGCTAGTGAAATAAGTTGCAAAACTTCTCCATCAGAAATGCTTACTGATGGAATGTTAATGCAGAGTCTCAAACAGGCGATCGCCCAAAAATTAGCGCCTCAAGTTAGCCAGATCGATTTGCAAGGTGTTTACCCTGAAGAATTTTTGCGGCATATTGGCGGATTAGGTGCATACGCTCAGTGCGTAGCACAGAAATATGGCGGTACTGGTAGTGGGGTATTACCTGCCTTAAAGGCGATCGAAATGGTTTCCGCAACTTGCTTAAGTACAGGATTTATGACTTGGTGTCACAATGCCTGTGCTTGGTACTTACAAAATAGTGATAATCCATTTTTAAAAGAACAAATTTTACCACAGGTCGCTAGGGGGGAATTTCTATCGGGAACAGGGCTTTCTAACCCGATGAAACACTTTGCTGGTATTGAGAAAATTAAAATTATCGCCACTCCCTGCAAAGGTGGCTACATTCTTAATGGCACTTTGCCTTGGGTTTCTAATATTGGCGATCAACATCTATTTGGCATATCCGCTCAAATAGAAGGAACCGATGACTATCTCATGGCGATCGCCCAAGGGGGAATGCAGGGTTTAGAACTGAAGCAAGATGTGCATTTTATAGCTTTAGAAGGAACTAATACCTTTAGGTGTTTATTTCGCAATGCGTTCATTAGCCACGATTGGATTTTAGCTTCACCCTGTGATCACTATGTAGAATATATCAAACCAGGATTTATCTTAATGCAGGTGGGTATGGGTCTGGGCTTGGCTCAGAACTGTATTGAGCTAATGCGGAGAATTGATAAGAGTAAAGCTCATGTGAATCAATTCCTTGACGATCGCCCTGAAGAATTAGAAAGTGAATTGGAAACCCTGCGCCTCAAATCCTATCGTTTGGCTGAGGCGATCGGGCATGGTCAGCAGCTAGTCAGCAAGGAGATTTTGCGCGAAGTCGTGGAGGCAAGGGCTACCGCGTCAGAGTTATCATTACGAGCTTCGCAATCTTTAATGCTCCATGCTGGGGCGATCGCCTATGTTCATGGCAGTGTGTATGAGCGCAGATTACGCGAGTCTTATTTTGTGGCAATGGTAACACCAGCCCTCAAACATTTACGCAAAGTCTTAGCATCAATGTAGTCCATTAACCAAATTATGCCAAGGCACAAAATAGCGTATCTATATTTGTGCCTTAAAAGTTTTTGATATATCAGAAGTTAACTTAATACTCTTGTTATTTTATAATCAATAAATTTCTGATGATTTGGCAAAGCTATCTCGTCAGGAACTCATTGATTACTTTAAAACGAGACTCTAATACTTTATATGATTAGTTTCTATTTAACTTGTGAGATTTGGATACAATTAAAGAATCACTTATAAGCAGATTATAAATAATTACTAGCCTTACTTATTTACCATGTAAATAAGTAAGAACACTCAATTAAATATTTGACTAAATATAGTATTCCTAAATCATTTATAAGTTTCTGAGTTTGTGGAGCTATACCTTGAAAGAATAAGCCTCAACAAACTATTTAGTAATGCATAAAGCCAATAAATATAAGGATAAACATCAGGTGATTTATACAAAATCACTTTATGTTTAATTTTAGTAACTTAATCCCAAAAGTACATCCTGTTGAAGCTTTGAGTAGTACAGAAATATTTTTGAGTTTTAAGTAAGCACAAAGCGCTGTATCAAATATTAGATATTTTAGATAAATATTTTAGAATTATTTTTTAAATTTATTCTTAATCTTATTTTTTGCTCTATTAATTTAGGTCAATAGCAAATATTTCGTATATGACTATACCGATTATATACTCCTTAAATTGTTACAGTAATTAAAGCTAAGTTTTTATTATTTGTCATCACTCTCAATATCTCAATAACTATTCATTAATCAACTTAGGTATAATCACCAATGACATCTACGTTAATGGAACAGATAGTCGCTTCGGCGGTAGGAAATAATCAACTTGGCAGCGATAACTACGTTTATTCTAGTACCAAAATATGCACTTCTAATTTGCCAAGTGCTTGCCCTTGTGGCAGGTTCCATAACATTGATGAACATCAAAGAGTTATGGAAGGAATGCCAGAAGATCCTGCGGAACTAATTAGTGATCTCATAAGGATGGGACATTATTCTGATCGTGCTCAATTGTTGGCGCAGTCTTGGGAAACCAATGCAATGAAAGCTGACCTCTGGCAACTCTTAGAGCAGGGCGCATTTGCTAACGCCACCGAAAGTCAAAAGCGGATCTGCTATGACCTGATCAAAATGGCGGGTGGTGTTGAAGAAGCATTTAGTGCAGCATTTGGACCTCAAGCACAGGAATTCTTCACCGATGCCATTCAGTCTAGTACTTTCCGTCGTCGCGAATTTTTGATTAAAGTGGCTGCTGCTGCTGCTGTAGTCACCCTCACAGGTTGCCCTTCTTCTCCACCTCCTGAAACCCCTTCTAAAGCACCAACCACCAATACGCCTAATCCTCCTGCAGCAAATATCGAGAAAGCCAACCTTAAGGTTGGCTTTTTGCCAATTACCTGTGCTACACCGATTATTATGTCGGAACCATTGGGATTCTATTCCAAATATGGCTTAAAGGTGGAATTGGTTAAGATGCCTAGTTGGGCAGCAGTTCGGGATTCGGCGATCGCTGGTGAATTGGATGCTTACCATATGCTCTCACCGATGCCCATCTCGATGTCTTTAGGCTTAGGTTCCACTGCTTTTCCTGTCAAATTAGCCAGTATTGAGAACATCAATGGACAAGCAATCGCTGTAGCCAAGCAACATCTAGGTAAGGTAAAGGAGGCAAAGGACTTTAAAGGCTTTAGTATTGGAGTCCCCTTCGCCTACTCCATGCACAACTTGCTCCTACGCTACTATCTTGCTGCGGGTGGCTTAAACCCTGATAAGGATGTCCAAATTCAGGTAATTCCGCCGCCAGATGCGATCGCCAAAATGACCGCAGGGCAGCTAGATGCATTTCTACTGCCAGACAACGTTGCTCAGCGAGCCGTTTTCAACAAGATTGGCTTTATCCATCTGTTAACCAAAGATCTCTGGGCTGGACATCCTTGCTGCGCCTTTGCCGCTAACCAAAAATGGATTGATACCAACCCCAACACCTATCGCGCTATTAATAAAGCGATTATTGATGGTGCAGGCTATGCCAATAGTCCGAAAAATCGTGAAGAAATTGCCAAGGCGATCGCAGGTAAAAACTATCTCAATCAACCTGAACCTGTATTGAAAGCTGTTCTCACAGGCAAGTTTGAAGACGGACAAGGCAATACTCTTGATATTCCTGATCGTGTTGGTTTTGATCCCTATCCTTGGAAGAGTTTCGCAAAATGGATTTCTTCTCAGTTTGTACGCTGGGAACTCATGCCTAAGGACAAGGCAGATTACAAATCTATTGCCGAACAAATCTATCAAACTGATTTGGCTCGCGAATTAGCGAAGGAGCTAGGTCAATCTCCCGCCACTGAAACCGAGCGTATTGAGAAACTCAAATTTGATACTTTCGATCCAGCCAAACCCGAAGCCTATATCGAAGAGCAGATCAAACAGTTTAAGGTCTAAATCTAAAAAATATGTGCTTATAGCTGTAACTCAGCCATACCAACTTCAGAAATGGCGTAGCCATTTCTGAAGTTAAAAACCTGACTGGGTTTGGGATGACAAGCTTTTTGGTTAATATAACAACATTTTTAGAGAACCTTTAGAGAACCGATGAGCTATTTTTCTTCAATACCAAAATCAAAACCACGCGCTAATCCGATCATGGCAGCAATTCAGCGTGTGCTACCTACCCACGATTATCAAGCTTTTGCGCTCTTTTTATTGATCCTAGCCACGATCTTAATCTTCTGGGAATATGGTGCGACTTCAGGATGGTTTTCTCCATTGATGCCATCCGCTAAAAGTACTTTCACGGATTTTTGGAGCTGGGTTTCTAAGCCATTTTATGTCAAGGGAACCAATGATAAAGGCATTGGTTGGCATCTTATTACTAGTCTGCGCCGTGTGGCGATCGGCTTTAGTGTTGGCGCAGCGATTGCCATTCCTTCAGGAATTGTTATCGGTCTATTTCCCGTTGCATCCAAAGCCTTCGATCCCTTTATCCAAATTCTCAAACCCGTCTCACCCCTAGCTTGGCTGCCAATTGGCTTAGGGCTACTTCAAGATTCGGAAAGTACCGCCATCTTCGTAATTGCGATTACGAGTCTCTGGCCAACACTGATTAATACTAAATTCGGTGTCAGTAGCGTTGACCCAACTTATTTGGAAGTAACCCGCACCCTTGGCGCTTCGCAATGGCGGACAATTACCAAGGTCATCCTCCCTGCGGCAGCTCCGAGCATTGTCGCAGGAATGCGAATCAGTGCAGGGATTGCTTGGCTCGTCATTGTTGCTGCCGAAATTCTGCTCGGTGGCACAGGCGTGGGCTACTTTGTCTGGAATGAATGGAATAATCTGAGCATCACCAGCATTATTACCGCTATTCTCTTAATTGGAGCAATTGGCATGATTATTGATCGCCTATTTGGACTGCTCCAACATTGGGTGTCTTTTGGGAGAGCATCATGATCGTGTCTTCAGTAGAAACTACAAATCCATTATCAGAAGCAGCTATTCCTGCTCAGATTTCACTCCAAAACGTCTCTATGGTCTACCGAGGGCGAAGTGGCTGGATCAATCGCCTTACTAAGCGCACATCCAAGGACTATATTGCCTTATCAGACATCAGCTTTGATATTGCCCCTAATACCTTTGTTTCCATTATTGGTCCCTCTGGTTGTGGCAAATCCACACTGCTGAATTTGATTGCAGGTTTAAATACGCCTAGTAGTGGTGCAGTGTTGGTCAATGGCGAAGAAATCTATGCCCCTGGTCCCGATCGCGGCGTAGTTTTCCAGAATTACGCACTCATGCCCTGGCTGACGGTTGCCGAAAACCTCCACTTTGCAATAGAAACTGTCTATCCCAAAATGTCACTCGCTGATCGTAAAAGTCGCGTGTACGAATATATCGAACTCGTTGGCTTAAAGGGAGCCGAAAAGAAACATCCCCATGAGCTTTCGGGGGGTATGAAACAACGGGTTGGTATTGCTCGCGCCCTTGCAATCGATCCACAAATTCTGCTGATGGATGAACCCTTTGGCGCATTGGATGCCCTCACTCGCGGCTTCCTTCAAGATGAAGTAGCCAGAATTTGGGAACAAAAGCGCAAAACCGTTGTGATGATTACCCATAGTATCGAAGAGGCATTGCTACTCTCCGATAAAATCGTCATGATGAAGCGAGGACCATCCGCAGGAATTGATGAAATTCTAGATGTTCCCTTCCCTCGCCCGCGATCGCGTGAAAATCTTGACCAGCAGGCAGGCTACCATGCTCTCAAAGCTGAGATGGAAGAACATCTTATGCGGGAAACCCGTGCAGTTGAGGCTTCTCGACTATAATCATGGCGCACAATAATGATTTTGTGCTTTGGTATAATCCCTACAATCATTAAAATCCTCAAAATCAAAAACTATGACCGTTGAATTTCCTGCCTTTACACAAACACTGTTAGCAGCTAAAAAAGCCAAAGGACTAAGCTTTGCTGATCTAGAAAAGCTTCTAGGACATGACGAAGTATGGATTGCTTCGCTATTTTATGGACAGAACAGTACTTCTCTCGAAGAAGCTCAAAAAATTGTAGAAATCCTTGAACTAGGAGAAGATATTGCTACAACTTTGAGTTCTTATCCTAGCAAGGGTTTAGGACCTGTTGTTCCCACAGATCCTTTGATTTATCGCTTCTATGAAATCATGCAAGTTTACGGATATCCGATGAAGGAAATCATCCATGAGAAGTTTGGTGATGGTATTATGAGCGCTATTGACTTTACCCTCGATATCGAGAAAGTAGAAGACCCTAAAGGTGATCGTGTAAAGGTAACAATGAACGGCAAATTCCTTCCCTACAAAAAATGGTAGGACAGCCTTCTATCTGAGTTGTCATTTTGCCAGCATGGCAAAATGACAACTCACAAATCTTCTGTTCTATTTCCAGCAAACGAGTTTATGGCAAACCTCAAACGCACCCGCGAAGATATTCTTACCTCAGCGATTGATCTGGTGCATCGTCGGGGTTTACAATCAACGGGACTCAAGGATTTATTTGCTGCAACCCATGCCTCATCGGGCAGTTTTTACAACTATTTTCAATCAAAAGATGAATTTGCTCATGCGCTCATCGATTATCAATGGCAACAAATTCGCGAAAATGCCTTTTTAGCAGCAACATCGATTACAGAAGATCCAATTCAAAGACTATTTTGGGTAATTGATAAAATAGAGGCAAAGCATCTTTCAGAAATCAATTGTGCGGGATGTCTATTAGGTAATTTAATTGTCGATTTAACAGCATATAACGAAACCTTTCGCCAACATTTACAACAGGTTTTTGATGAATGGCATTCTTTTTTTGCTCAAATGTTACGCCAAGGACAAGAGCAACTCCGCGATCGCGTCGATCCTGATCTTCTCGCGGAGCAGATTTTGACAATGCTAGAGGGAGTTCTGCTAATTTCTCGACTTTATGACCAACCCGATCGCCTTAAGCGCGGATTTAGCAATATTCGCCAGTTAATTACAGATTCTCTGAAAGTTTTTTAATATAACTATGGGTAGTTATGCAAAGTATTTTTTTTAGTAATTGTATTGGGGGCGCGAAGCGCCCCCAATACAATTACATTACATAACTACCTAATTATGAATACCCATTTATCGTTTTGCTCTTTTGTCGAACTATAGATTAGAAAGCATTTCTTTTCATCTATCCTTATCTAATACTTAATCAATATAGGAACCACGATATTTCATTCTTTCCTTAGGCTGTGCAGATTTTTGGGGTTGGCACTCTTTTGATAAGTTATCTGAGACCTCCGCAGATGTAGCACCTTCATTCTGGTCACTATTGATGATGGCTCCTCGATATTTAATGACAGATTTTGTGGTATTTTGCTTGATTTGGGCGTTACTTGACTTAATCTCTAAATCTTCTGGTTTATATCGATTTCCTCGATATTGCATCGTTTCCCAAGTTTCGTCGAACTCATTCTGAATATTATCTACACTATCAGTAGCTGACTTGGAATCATCGAGATCTCTTGACAATGGAGGGGTATAGAGTTTGCTTAAGGCTTTGAAACAAATATAAGGGAATACGAAAGCGATCGCTAAAATGACTAACAGCGAATTGATACGGGTAATCATTTGAGAAACAATCTCTACATGGTTTTCCGAGGCCCATACCGAAGCTGCCGTATAAACTGCTATAGCAGCAGTAATTTGTAACGTGCGATAGGCTAAAAACTTTTTCATTAGCGATTAGGCAATATTGCCTTGGCAAAAAATTTCTGAATTTCAGAGAATAAACAAGATATAAAAATAAGATTAACTCTTCAATTGCACCTATTTTTATTAACTTATTAACATACTCTACTAACATAGCGGTTATTAATAATAGTGATCGCCATATTCGCTACGATTTCTAGGACTTGGTAAATATAAATGCAGGAATGGATTACAAACACAATGAATACCCTAGGCTATCTAGGGATTGGACTACTAATGTTTTTGGAAAATCTATTTCCACCAATTCCCTCCGAATTAATTATGCCTTTGGTAGGGTTTACCGCATCTCAGCCTAATTCACAAATTCAAGTGATTCCTGCGATCGCAGTAGGTGTAATTGGGACAATTGTGGGGGCAGTACCTTGGTATTATGCTGGCCTGTTGCTGGGGCAGCAACGCCTGCAATTGTTAGCAGAACGTTATGGTAAATGGATTGGTATTTCTAGCGACGATATCGAAAAATCCGTCCATTGGTTTCAAAAACATGGAAACAAAGCGGTTCTTCTGGGTCGTCTAGTACCAGGGATTAGGACATTAATTTCTATTCCCGCAGGCATTAGCAATATGTCGATTGTACCATTTTTTGTCTATTCCACCATCGGTACTGTGGGATGGGTATCTTTATTAACCTATGCAGGTTATTTCTTAGGAGAAAACTATAAATTAGTTGAAAAATATATAGATGTAGTTAGCAAAGTTGTTGTCATTATTGTTTTAATCGCGATCACTGCATTTATTGGTTATCGCCTCTATAAGAGATCCAGAAAATAAAAAATAAAAGCCCCAGATGGGGCTTTTATTTTTTCGAGATTATTTTTTGCCGCCGCCTTGGTTCTTGAGGCGGTAAGTAATGCGTCCTTTCGTGAGGTCATAGGGCGTTAGCTCCACTTTAACGCGATCGCCTGGCAAAATTTTGATATAGTTCCGACGGATCTTGCCCGAAATGTGAGCAAGTACATTAAAGCCATTATCGAGGGCAACTCGAAACATAGCGTTAGGAAGTGACTCAGTTACCGTCCCTTCCATTTCAATAGCATCTTCTTTTGACAAATAAACTCTCCAAAATTCAGTATAAGTTCTGTATGTTTGAGATAATTTTATGAAGCGTAGCTCCATAAAATTATCAACCTACCTATGCAAGGAATTTTTTGATTGCTTCAGTTACTTCTGGCATCGACGGTGTGCCATCAATCTGTTTAACTTTATTGCCATAAAATTCTAGCAGAGGTCTTGTTTTGGCATTGTATTCCTCCAACCGATTTTTGATCACATCTTCAGTGTCATCAGCACGTCCTTGATCGATCGCTCTTGCTTTAAGTCGATCAATTAAAAGCTGATCAGGCACATCTAAATTAATCACAGAGTCGTAGGGCTGGCTCAATTCTGATAATAAAAGATCTAGGGCTTCCGCCTGGGCAACTGTGCGAGGAAATCCATCAAGAATCCAACCAGATTGAGTATCAGGTTGGTACAATCGCGATTCAATTACTTCAATCACAACTGAATCAGGAACTAATCTACCAGAGTCACTGTAGGACTTGACTTTTAATCCCAACTCAGTACCCTGCTTGATTTCTGCCCGAAAAATATCACCAGGAGCAATTTTGGGTACTTGCCATTCTGTAGCCAAAATTTCACCTTGTGTACCCTTGCCAGCCCCAGGGGGCCCCATCAAAATCACTCTAGGCATTATTGTTTAACCATACCTTCATAACGTTGAGAAATTACATATGTTTGGATTTGCTTGGAGGTCTCGATCGCCACACCTACCAAAATTAGTAATGAAGTTGCACCAATGCCACTAAAGGTGGATACCCCCGTGGCCTTTTCCAAGGCACTAGGAATAATCGCAATTCCACAAAGGAATATTGAACCAAGTAAAGTTAGGCGGTTTAAAACACCACTGATATAATCGGAAGTTGCTTTGCCTGGACGGACAGTGGGAATACTGCTACCCATTTTTTTAAGGTTTTGTGATAACTCAATCGGATTCAACACCAGAGTTGAATAGAAGAAACTAAAGCCCAAAATCAGCAGCATATAAACGGGAATATGTCCTGCACCGCTAGGAGAAATCCAAGTAGCGATCGAGACAAATACTTCGTTATTAATACTTTGACTTAAATAAGCAGGCAAGATCATCACCGATGAAGCAAAGATGATGGGCATCACCCCACCTTGATTTAAACGCAATGGCAAATAGGATGCCTGTTCACGATAAAGCTTGCGCCCCACCTGACGACGTGCAGAAATAATGGGAATGCGTCGCGTTCCTTCCTGTACAAATACAATGCCAATGATCATAATCAAAAAGATCGCCAGCAATAGGATAACACCACCAACTCGCGAGCTATCTTTCTGAGCAAGCGCGATCGTATCACCTAGGGACTTTGGTAAGTTTGCCACAATACTAATAAAAATCAGCAGGGAAGCACCATTACCAACACCTTTTTCGGTAATCAATTCACCAGCCCACATTACAAACATAGAACCAGCCGCAAGGGCAACTGTAGTCTGAAAAATGAAACTGGAAAAAATGACCCGTCCATCGCCGAGGGAAAGCCAATTCGCACTAGCTTCGGATAGGACTCCTGAGTTTTGCACCCAAACGCCTAAACCCCAGCTTTGGATAACTGCCCAGGCAAAAGCAACATAGCGTGTATATTGAGAAATTTTTCTTCTACCTGCTTCACCTTCATTCTTTTGCAGATTTTCTAAGCTAGGTAGTGCTGAGGTCATCAGTTGCATGATGATCGAAGCGTTAATAAATGGCAAAATACCAAGGGCAAAAATACCCAAGAGTGATAAACCTCCGCCAGAGAAAATATCTAAGAAATTAACTACGGCATTATTTTTAACAATTTCTGTAAATCGGAGGCGATCGACTCCAGGTAAGGGTAAATAAATTCCCAGCCTAACTAATATCAAAACGCCCACAGTAACTAGCAAACGCCCACGCAATCCTGCGGCTTGAGCCATTTGCAAAAAAGTTTCTTGGGCTGTCGGGGTCTTACCTTTACTGACAACCATAACTAAACTTACCTCAAGGCTAATGGTCTATAGGCTAAGGTAGGCGATGCATTGCACCACCTACCCTAGCTATGAAATATATTGTAGTTCGTTGATGAACAGTGCAATCTAGCTATCCAAAACGAAAAAAGAGAATATGTGGCGAAGCGTCTAACACCTCGCCACATATTCTCTTTTGCTTAGGCTATAACTTCTACAGTACCGCCAGCAGCTTCAATTTTTGTTTTAGCTGAGATAGTGATGGAATGGGCACGGACATTTAGTGCAACATTAACTTCGCCTCTTCCTAAAATCCGCAAAGCTCCATCATTTTGAGTAACGATACCTTCATCAATTAAAGACTCAAGTGTTACTTCTGAATCTTTTGGTAATCCACTTAATTGATCGAGGTTCACAATTGTAAAGTGCTTAGGATTAACAATTGTGAAGTGCTTAAGTTTGGGTACTCGTCTGTAAAGGGGAATTTGACCACCTTCAAATCCAGGTCTGGTGGGACGACCTGAACGAGATTTTTGACCACGCATACCAAATCCACCACTAGCACCTTGCCCTGCAGCAATACCGCGCCCAATTCGACGCTTACGATGCTGTGAGCCTTCTTGAGGCTGAAGATCGTCAATTCTCATAGTTTTTCCTTATTTATCGTTGGTGCAATGACAGCGCTACGCACTGTTACTGCATTAATTAAATAACTGCTCAAGTGTGATACCTCGGGATCTGGCAACTTCACCAAAGGTACGCAATGTCGAAAGTGCATTAATCGCAGCACGAGCATTGTTTAAGGGGCTGCTGGAACCGAGCTGTTTCGCCAAAATATTTTTGACTCCAGCAAGTTCAAGTACAGTTCTGACGGCTCCACCAGCGATTACCCCAGTACCAGGAGATGCGGGGCGAATGATCACTTTTGCTCCGCCGCCAATACCATTGGTGGGATGAGGAATGGAATTAGCTTTTGTCAAAGGCACGTCGATCGCGTGCTTTCTGGCATCGGCAACACCTTTTTTAACAGCGTTAATAACGTCAGCAGCTTTGCCAACGCCAACACCAACCTGTCCTTTCTCATTACCGACGACGACGATCGCGCGGAAGCTGAGCTTTTTGCCACCTTTAACCACTTTGGTTACACGACGGATTTGGACAACTCGTTCTTGCCATTCCGATTCTTTCTCGGTACGGCTACGGTCAGCCTTTTTACCTTCACGCTTGCCTTTGCGCTTTTCTTCGCGGCTATCGCCATTGTCGCCGCCGCCATCGCGACCACTTGGTTTGGATTCTCTATTCTTAGCCATAGTATTTATATCTATTGATTCACTGGATGATTCATTGCTTAAAAATCGAGACCTGCTTCGCGGGCAGCTTCAGCGAGAGCTTGTACTCTACCGTGATAGAGGTTGCCACCGCGATCAAATACGACTTTGGTAATTCCCTTAGCGATCGCTCTTTCCGCAATCAAAGCACCAACTTTTGCCGAAGCTTCAGAGTTAGCTGTGGAACTAACTTTTTCACGGATATCAGCTTCAAGGGTAGATGCAGCAACGAGAGTATGCTGCGCTACATCATCGATCACTTGCGCCACAATATGCTTGTTGGAGCGATAAATGGATAAACGAGGACGTTCGGGAGTTCCTGTTAACCCCTTGCGAATTCGCTTGTGGCGGCTTATGGTTGCTTGTCTACGACTGACACTCATATTTGTTCGTAACCTATCGACTTTGTATCGATTCTATCTATAACTAAAGATTAAGAAAATTAAATAAAGAAGCCAGAAAAACTTTTGTATTACAGTCTTATCTTACTTCTTACCTGTCTTACCAGCCTTACGTCTGACGAATTCACCGAAGTAACGAATGCCCTTACCTTTATAAACTTCAGGTGGACGTACAGCACGGATCTTGGCAGCTAAGTTACCAACGACCTCTTTGTCAATTCCTTCAACAACAATGAATGTACCTTGAGGAACTTTTTTGCCAGAAGCATCTTCCACAGCAAGAGAAATTCCTGCAGGAGGGGCAATATCAACGGTGTGGCTATAGCCAACGGTTAGCACAATATTGCTACCATTCAGGTTGGCTCGGTAACCAACTCCTTGAATTTCTAGCTTGCGCTGAAAACCTGTTGAGACACCTTCGACCATATTGGCTACAAGGGTGCGAAAAAGACCATGCTGTTGACGAGCAGGTCGAGATTCATTAACGCGATTGACAATCAAGTTATTTTCTTGCTGAACCACTTCTACAGTATTTGGTAATAAGCGCTTCAGTTCACCTTTTGGTCCTTTGACTGTCACCTCTTGCCCTGCGATGGAGACCGCGACTTTAGGAGGCAGAGGAATGGGACGTTTTCCAATACGAGACATATCTGTTTTCCTTTGCTTGTGTGTTATTCCTGAATTAACAGTTCTGATTTACCAGATATAGCAAAGAACTTCACCGCCGACCCCTTGTTTGCGAGCTTCGCGATCGGTCAAGATGCCTTTGGAGGTAGAAATAATGGCAATGCCGATTCCACCTAATACACGGGGTAGTTCCTTAGAGTTTGAGTAAACTCGTAAGCCAGGTTTGCTAACGCGCTTGAGGCGCTTAATGATTGATTGACGGTTCTTGCCTTCATATTTGAGAGAAACTACTAAGCGTCGATCAATATTTTCGCCAGTTTCTTCAAAGTCTGTAATAAAACCTTCTTGCTTAAGTACTCGAGCAATGCTTAATGTCAACTTGGTCGCAGGAATTGCGGTTGTTTGGTGCTTCGCAAGTGTGGCATTGCGAATGCGTGTAAGCATGTCCGAGATGGTGTCGTTGGTAGCCATCCTTATCTCCTAATTCGATCTACTTATGATTCTCTAAAGGGCATCCCGACTGCTTTCAGGAGCGCACGTCCTTCTTCATCTGTGTTAGCAGTGGTGATGATGGAAATATCAAGCCCCCGAATTTGCTCAATACTGTCGTAGCTGATTTCGGGGAAGATAAGTTGCTCGCGCACACCGAGGGTATAGTTACCACGTCCATCAAAACTCTTAGGACTCACTCCACGAAAGTCACGGATGCGAGGTAGAGAGAAGTTGATCAGACGGTCTAAAAAATTGTTCATCTTGTCGCGACGTAGGGTTACTACAATACCTACAGGCATCCCTTGTCGTAGTTTAAAGCCTGCGATCGCTTTTTTCGCTCTTGTTACCACAGGCTTTTGACCAGCTATGGTGGCAATTTCAGCTAAAGAAGCCTCTAAAGACTTAGCATTCTGAGCAGCTTCACCCAGACCACGATTGATGACAACCTTTTCAAATTTAGGAACTTGATGAATATTGGTGTATTTGAACTGTTCCATCAGCTTAGGAACAGCTTGTTTAGCATAGACTTCGGCGAACGGTGTTAGCATTTTATCTTCCTCGATGAATTATCCTGGGCTTGGTCAGGTTTCTAGAATTATTTCTTGTCAGTCTTGACAGAATCAATAATTTCACCAGTTTTCTTGAGCATTCTTACTTTCTTGCCGTCTTCTGTGAAAGTAATTGCCGCACGACTAGCGGTCTTTTCCTTCTCGGAGTACAACAAAACTTTAGAACTGTGAATAGGGAACTCGCGGGTGATGATTTGTCCAGACTCGCCATCAGCCTGAGGCTTGACGTGTTTGGTTTTGATATTTACACCTTCAACAATGATGGTGCTGTCCTTAGGGAAAACTTGGAGAACCTTGCCAACAGTGCCTTTCGAGCTTCCTGAAATCACTTGAACTAGGTCATCTTTCTTGACATGAACCTTAAAAGACTTACGGTTTCCACGATATTGGGGTTTGGGTTTGAAGGGCATTACAGTACCTCTGGCGCTAGGGAGATAATTTTGGTGAAGTTTTTATCCCGCAACTCACGCGCAACTGGTCCAAATACGCGCGTTCCTTTGGGGTTGCCGTCTTGGTTGATGATTACAGCAGCATTGTCGTCAAAACGAATTCTCATCCCGCTTTCACGGTTAATTGATGCTTTGGTACGAACGATGACAGCACGGACAACATCAGATTTTTTAACTGGCATATTTGGAGCAGCGTCCTTAACAGTAGCGATGATCACATCACCAACAGCACCGAACACGCGGTTGCCGCCTGCCAGTACGCGGATACATAGGAGCTTCTTAGCACCACTATTGTCCGCAACATTTAGATAAGACTCTTGTTGAATCATGGCTTATGCTTCCGAGCTAGATGAGAGAATCTCTACAACTTCCCACCGCTTTGTACGACTAAGGGGGCGGGTTTCCCGAATTTTGACGCGATCGCCTTCACGGGTTTTATCTTCTTCATCGTGGGCTTTAAACTTAGTCGTTTTGACCACGATTTTTCCATACTTGGGGTGAGAAGTGCGGTTTTCAACTGCTACAACCACCGTCTTTTGCATTTTATCGCTGACGACAACGCCTACTTTTTCTTTTACTGCCATTGCTAGTTCCTATGTCTTTAAATCTTAAGTTTTTCAATTTGCTGTTAGATAGCTCTCTTAAGCTCTGGACAGGCGTTCACGCTCGACAGTCAGCAATTGTGATAAGCGATGCTTTGCGTGTTTGAACTGATGGGGCTGCACAGGCTGTCTAGTTGCCTGTTTAAAGCGCAAATCAAATAGCTCTTTCTTGACACTCAAGATTTGTGCTTTCAATTCATCATCAGATAGTTCTCTGGTTTCTTGGACTTTTGGGAGTGCCATATCTCTACTCCTTCTCACGGATAACAAATCTGGTTTTGATCGGCATCTTGGCAGCAGCCAAACGGATAGCCTCTCTTGCGGTCTCTTCAGCAACACCTGCGACTTCAAACATGATCCGTCCAGGCTTAACTACTGCTACCCAAAACTCTGGAGCACCTTTACCAGAACCCATACGGGTTTCAGCAGGGCGCATAGTTACAGGCTTGTCAGGGAAAATACGAATCCAGATTTTGCCACCGCGACGGATGTAGCGGTTCATAGCACGACGGGCAGCTTCGATTTGGCGAGAAGTAATCCAAGAAGGCTCTAGAGCCTGCATGGCATAATCACCAAAGTTGATTTCAGCTCCTCTGGTAGCGGGACCTGCCATCCGACCGCGTTGCTGCTTACGAAATTTTGTACGTTTAGGACTTAACATGGTTCAAAACTCAAGGGTGACAGAAGTTTATCCTTCAGCGCTAGAACGATCCTCAAATTGGGGACGACGTTGCTGGCGGCGACGGGGTTGAGCGGCTGGAGCAGGGGCTTCTTCGCCTTCGATAATTTCGCCTTTAAAGATCCAGACTTTGATGCCAATGACACCATAAATAGTTCTGGATGTTTTATAGCTGTAGTCAATATCAGCACGGAGGGTATGTAGAGGTACGCGCCCTTCACGAACCCACTCAGTTCTAGCAATTTCAGCGCCGTTGAGACGACCACTGATCTGCACCTTGATACCTTCAATACCAGCACGCTGTGCTCTTTGAATCGCTTGGCGAACGACACGACGGAAGGAAACCCGACGTTCGATTTGTTGAGCGATGTATTCGGCAATCAGAGGTGCTTCTGCGTCGACTCTAGTAACTTCGGTAACATTGATCCGAACTTGACTGGTTCCTGTTTTTTTGAGAGAGCCATCTTGTTCAAGATACTTAACCAGACCGACACGCAATTGCTCGATACCAGCCCCACCACGACCGACAACTACACCAGGACGGGCGGTACGGATTTCGAGATCGACTTGATCAGCCTTACGGTCAATCAAAATATCAGCAATGCCTGCATTACTTAAAGTCTTTTCAATATACTTACGGATCTTATTGTCTTCTTCAGCCAAGACACCGTAACGATTGACATCAGCATACCAGCGTGAGAGGTGGGATTTGGTGATGCCGAGGCGTAACCCTGTTGGGTGAATCTTCTGACCCATACCTATTCTTCCTCCGATGGTTTGACGGTAATCGTAATGTGGCAAGTAGGCTTACGAATTTGGTAAGCACGACCTTGAGCACGGGGACGGAAGCGCTTAAGGCTAGGTCCCATATCAGCAAAGGCTTGATTAACTACTAGGGATGCGGGATCAAGTCCAGCGTTATGTTCAGCATTCGCTACAGCAGAGCGCAATACTTTGGTGATTGGTTCGCAGGAGCGATAGGGCATAAACTCAAGAATCATTAATGCATCACGGTAGCTACGACCACGGATTTGGTCGAGGACTCGGCGCACCTTGTGAGGGGACATCCGAATGTATTTAGCTACGGCAGGGATTTCGTTTTGGGCAAGGATCATTTTATATACCTGTCTACCTATCTCTTAGCCTTTTTGTCACTCTTAGCATGACCACGGAAGGTACGAGTAGGAGCAAACTCACCGAGTTTATGTCCTACCATTTGTTCTGTGACATATACAGGAACGTGCTGTTTTCCGTTATGGCAGGCAATGGTATGCCCGATCATTTGAGGAAGGATTGTGGAAGCTCGAGACCATGTTTTCACAACTTGCTTTTCACCTTTGGCATTGAGCTTTTCGATTTTGGTCAGCAAGTGATCAGCAACAAAAGGACCTTTTTTAAGCGATCGCGTCATAATTTGTACTCTCTAAATAAGTCTTCGCGCTAAGCAACCGCTTCGTAGTTGCTTAGCAAAAATTCAAGCGTTACGTCCGCCCTTACCGCGCTTCGAGGACTTGCGACGGCGACGAACAATCAAGGCATCACTAAGTTTGCCTTTCTTGCGAGTCTTATAACCCAAAGTTGGTTTACCCCAAGGTGTGACAGGACCACTACGACCAATTGGGGCACAACCTTCACCACCTCCATGGGGGTGATCAACTGGGTTCATGACCATACCACGAACTTTGGGACGACGGTTTAACCAACGGCTGCGTCCAGCTTTACCAAGACTAGTATTACTGTGATCAAGGTTGCCAACCTGTCCAATTGTTGCGTAACAATCCTTACGGACGAGACGAACTTCACTAGAAGGGAGCTTGAGGGTAACAAAGTCACCTTCTTTTGCTGCTATTTGAGCACCAGATCCAGCAGAACGAACAATTTGACCACCCTTGCCAGGTACTAGCTCAACGTTGTGAACGATTGTACCGAGAGGAATGTTTGCTAGCGGTAGAGCATTGCCAATCTCAAAAGGAGCATTTTGTCCCGATTGGATCTTGCTACCTACGGTGAGTCCTTTAGGCGCAATAATGTAACGCTTTTCACCATCTTCGTATTGTAAAAGCGCAATCCGTGCGGTGCGGTTGGGGTCATACTCGATCGCGATAACTTCGGCGATGATGTCTCGCTTGTTACGCTTGAAATCGATAATCCGATAAAGACGCTTGTGACCGCCGCCACGTCTGCGGCTAGTAATCACACCACGGTTATTACGTCCTCTTTTACGATGAACGTGGGTGGTTAAGGACTTTTCGGGTTCTGATTTGGTGATTTCCACAAAGTCCGAGACAACGGTTTGTCTGGTACTAGCGGTATACGGTTTATATGCACGAACGCCCATAATTGTCTGATGTTGTTAAAGAACAGTTCTCTGGTTTTGTTTTTTGTTCAAAACGAATAACTGAAAGTTATTCGTTTTGAACTTTTACACATCTGGGAACAAATCGATTTTGCTGCCTTCAGCGAGGGTAACGATCGCTCTTTTGATTTGAGCGCGTTTGCCTGCGAACTTACCGATCCGACGTGCTTGTGCGGGTGGATTATGGGTGTTCACTTTCTTAACCTTGACTGAGAACAAACTCTCAATTGCAGCTTTGATCTCAGGCTTAGTGGCATCATGCACAACATCAAATGTGTACTTGTTGCTTTCTAATTGTGTAGTTGCCTTTTCATTGAGCAGAGGGCGACGAATGAGATCGGGCAAGCGGCGGGGATCAAATTCGGTGGGGATCTTAGCCATAGTGTTTCTTTCTTCTACTTAGATTCCGTTATTCTGTATCTTCGACCATAACGATCTCAGTTGCTAGCTTCGCATCGCTGCCATACACTTCATGAATTTTGGCGATCGCCGAGCGCGTTGCCACAATTTTCTCAGCATTAACGATGTTGAAAATATTTAATTGATCAGCCGCAAGCAACTGCAAGTTACGGATATTGCGTGCAGACAAAACAATGTTTTCTTCTTTTTGATCAATAATGACCAATACCTTGCTGCCAGCAGATACGCCCCAACGCTCAAGAGCTTGAGTGAACTCCTTAGTCTTAGGCTGTACGAGATTTACAGCAAAATCTTCAACTACGATCAAATCTGCGGCACGACTAGTGAATGCGGTGCGAAGAGCAAGACGACGCTCTTTGCGGTTCATCTTAGTATCGTAATCTCTAGGTTTTGGTCCAAAAATAGCACCACCACCACGGGTTAGAGGAGAACGAGTCGAACCTGCGCGAGCACGACCAGTCCCCTTTTGCCTAAAAGGCTTACGACCACCACCACGAACTTCGGCACGGGTTTTGCTGCTAGCTGTACCTTGGCGGGCATTAGCGAGCTGTCTGACGAGGGCTCGGTGTACTAGACCCTTTGCCGTTGCTTCGTTAGCAACACGCAATTCCAGATCTACTTCACCGACTTCCTTCCCTGTCCAATCTTTTACTATAGGCATAACTTAAACTCTCTCGATCTCACGAACAAACTACTTAGTTCTTACTTAGCCTTGCCGACAATTACGGTAGGAATGACATTAAGCAATGCACCAGCTTTACCAGGTACTGCTCCTTTAATTAGCAGCACGTTGTTCGCTGCATCGACCTTGAATATAGTTAGTTTCTTTACGGTGATTTGTTTACCGCCAAGACGACCAGCCATGCGCTTACCAGGATAAACACGACCAGGAGTTGTACCTGCGCCTGTCGAACCAGGTTGTCTGTGATTTTTAGAACCGTGAGCCATCGGACCGCGACCAAAGTTGTGGCGCTTTTGATAACCAGCAAAACCTTTACCAATGCTAGTTCCAATCACATCAACGATGTCACCATCCTTGAATTGACTTACATCTAGGGTTTGTCCGATGGTGTAATTGCTCACATCATTTAAACGATATTCACGCAAATGCTTAACAGGCTCTGCACCTGAAGCTTTTAAATGCCCTAACTCTGGCTTGGTGAGTAGCTTTTCACGAGTCTTACCATAACCAACTTGAATGGCTTTGTAGCCCTCTTTGGTATCGGTTTTGACTTGAGTTACCGTAACAGGTCCTGCATGAACAACGGTTACAGGAACTGCGTTGCCATCCGAATCGAATACTTGGGTCATCCCAAGTTTTGTGCCGAGAATTCCGACAGTCATTAAAGTTAGCTCCGCTTGCTTGTGGCTGCAAATTTAAATAGATTTTTCAGATTTTTCTTGCAGATTTTTGACAGGCTCAAAAGAGATCGGTTTCGATCTTAGTAAGAAGTATTTTTGTTGAAGACGCTTTAAGGAACTTCGAGACGACTTACGGCAGATGTCTAACCAATTTTTGTTAGACTTGAGAAACACAATCTCTTGGGTGGTCGTTATAAGCTAAAAAACTATAAGTCTGATTTAGCCTACTTATACCAGTTGCGTGGCTCAGACTTAAGAAATATTGCCTAGGCTTTTTCTCAGTTTCTGTTTTTAGTCACGATTAACAATCCTAACTCTATACAAGATGTTTTGTCTATAGTTTTTAAAAGTTTTTTGTAAGAACAAGACTACAATGTCCATAGATTTTGTTAAATCTAATTGGGAATAACTTCAAATTTGTCGATCTTCAAATTTACCAATCTAAGGTTATGTAATTCTCCTTGCTACCTTGGGCGCTACAGAAATAAGTTTGCTTAATGGCTATGCTCCTATAGCTATAGCTAGCCAACGCTTGCCTGAGACTATGTGCCAGATGCTAATCCCTATTAACCATGATACTGTCGCGGCAATGGGTACAAAGAAGATTCCACCTACTATTTCTAGGGGGGCAATTGCTCTTAAAATCCATACATGAACTAGGTAGGTGGTAAAACTTGCATTGGAGAGGATTTTAGGAAAATACTTGCTCCGTCCTCGAAATCTCCACGAAATTGACCATAGTAGGAAAGTCAAGCTAATTAAAACTATCGTGGGACGGGTGTAATGACCAACAGCCTCGGCAGAGTTTTTTAGGATTGCCATCCAATAGAATTCACCTACCTCCAACGTTGCGGCGATCGCAAACAGATATCCCCATGTACGCGATCGGTATTTTGAGACAAGCTGGCTAATCCATTCTTGATTTTTGGCGAGCCAGATACCTATTTGAAAATAGGGCAACCAGTAAATCACATGATTGCCATCAGGTAAAAAATTAGTCATATTTAAGTCAAACGTGGAAAAAATCCAGCGCCAAGTAAATAGTAAAAAGGTAATCGTTAGCAATATACCTAGATTCCACGCTGTGAATACAATATGACGAAGTACAGGATAGCTCACATAGCATTGCAAAATGATGCCTAAGAAGTAAAGATGATAATCCCCCATTCCTGTTGATAAGGCTTGCCAAATTTGTAGAGTTCTATCTTGCCAACCACCTGATAGAAACTCTGATTGCCCTGTAATATTGAGCAAGGTGAAGAGTATATAAGGTGGAAAAACTCGCCATAGGCGGCGTTGGCAAAATATTTTTAAATCAAAAGGACGTTTATCTTCGGACTTAGCAAGGGCAAATCCAGATAGGACTACAAACATGGGAACTGTAAAGCGCCCTACTTGGTTAATGATCGTGTCAATAAAAATTTCAGGATTAAGAGTCACAGTATCTTTGACCCCAAACCACCAGTGATGGGAAGCATGAATAGAAATCACAATTGTGGTAGCGATCGCCCTTAGTAGATCAGATAGTTCCCAAGTCATGTGTTTTAAAGATAATTAATTGAGCATCAATATTGCTCAATCTGCTTCGATGGAATCAAGGGCTTTTCCCTTCCAAATTATTTTGATAATGTGATGAGTTTTTCTGTCCATGTCTGCATAAAAGGAATTGCGGCGGCGCAAGTCAAATCATATTTAAGTGGCGTAATTGTAATGTAGTTATCACGAATTGCTTGAATATCTGTATCCGATTCTGCTTCTTCTTCAATAATTACGCCTGATAGCCAATAGTAAGTTTTGCCTCTAGGGTCAATCCGTTTCTCAAATTGATCGCGATAGCGACGAATACCCAGGCGAGTAATCACAGCACCGCAAATATCCTCTTCCGCGATCGCAGGAATATTCACATTTAATAAAATAGGTTCTTCGAGTGGATAGGTAGCGATCGCTTGCACCATTCTTTTGGCAAAGTTAGCTGCCGCGCTATAGTCCAAATGGGTAAAGCTAGAAAGACTCAAGGCAATACTAGGTACACCCTCTAATACGCCTTCCATTGCTGCCGATACCGTACCAGAGTATAAAACATCAGTTCCTAAATTTGCCCCACGATTAATTCCTGATAAAACCAAATCGGGGCGATCACTTATTAATGCATCAAGTGCTAATTTCACAGTATCTGAAGGTGTCCCCGAACAAGCCCAAGCTTCAATATTATCTGGATATAAGCCAGAAATTTGATCAACTCGTAACGGCTCTTGCAAAGTGAGAGCATGACCAGTAGCTGAGCGTTCACGATCGGGACAAACTACCGTAATCCGATGTTCTGTATGACTAAGTGCCTCTGCTAAAGCTCTTACTCCAGGAGCATAAATGCCATCATCATTACTAATCAGAATATTCATACTTTAATCTTTCAAAGGTTTACACAAGCAACTGAGGGGGGCGCTTAGCGCCCCCCTCAAAATTTTTCTGCTATTTAGCAATCAAGATCTTTAGTCAAGGGTAATCACCCAAGAGCCAATATAGACGGGTACAGGTACATCAGCACGCAGTACTCTGCCGTCAAATTGATAAAATCCGCTATAGTCAGGATTTCGCACATTGGACAAAACAGCTCGCAATGATGTTT
The DNA here is from genome assembly GCA_020404105.1 of Pseudanabaena sp. M53BS1SP1A06MG. Taxonomy (GTDB): domain Bacteria; phylum Cyanobacteriota; class Cyanobacteriia; order Pseudanabaenales; family Pseudanabaenaceae; genus Pseudanabaena; species Pseudanabaena mucicola_A. The sequence continues at coordinate 23,477 of JADBWH010000123.1, forward strand.
TGGAAGGAATTGCTTCTTTCGGGACTATTGTAATGCGGCGAGTTTCTTTATCCCAAGTTACTGACTCAATTACTAAATCTTTTCCACCACGACATTGATCAGTTACACGTAACTTGATATCTGACGTGTCAAAGCTACCGTTAAAGTGATCGGGATAAGTAATGATAATTTCTGAAACTTTAAACTTTTGCGGCTTAACTTCTAGATAATAGCGATCAGTGCGATTACTGGTGCCATTGTCAAGGCAGTAGTCAAGTGCATTATCTCTGATGCCACCGAATAGAATAAATCCAGCGTTAGATTGGGCGCGTACTACCGACGGCGAAATAACTGCACAAGCCACTGCTAGACAGGAAACAATACCCAGTTTTTTGATCATTTGGATCTTCATAAATCTTACGATACCTTACTATTATGCTACGCACTAAGCATTCTGACGAAGTTTGCTAGTAAATGTATCCCGTCAGTGGATGATTTTTCAGGATGAAATTGCACTGCCATTACATTATCTTGGGCGATCGCTACAGTCACAGTCTGGCTGCCGTGGGTTGTTGTTGCCGCAGTCACCCTAGTATCAACAGGTGCAGTGTAATAGGAATGCACAAAATACATCCAAGGACTATTGCCTAAATCTTGCCAAAGTGGACAATCAGCTTGAGTAAGGGCTAACTGATTCCAACCCATATGCGGAATTGTCACATTTGGCTCATGAATAAATCTTTTGACCTGACCTTTAATAATTCCTAATCCCGATTCTTGTCCTTCTTCGCTACTTTCAAACAAGATCTGCATCCCTAAGCAAATTCCTAAAAAAGGCTTACCTGAAGCGATCGCATCCTTAATTGGTTGCTCTAGATGATTAGCTCTTAACTTATGCATTGCGGGATCAAATGATCCCACTCCTGGTAAAACAATACCATCGGCTTTAGATAGTTCTAATGGATCATTAGTAACAGTTGGGGTTGCCCCTGCAATTTCTAAGCCTTTACAGGCTGAGTGCAAGTTGCCCATGTCGTAGTCGATCACTGCTACAACTGACATGATATTACTCCTAATTTATAATCTTGTGGGAATTTTGTGCTTCCTTAATTCTTTAATTAAGTGATTATAAAGCACAAAAAAGCCCCTCCATGCGGAGAGGCTTTTTTGTTTATAAGGAATAATCTCGAAGATTAACCGTTGATAGCAGGAGCGCTCATAGCGATAGGAGCAACATCAACAGCAGCCAAATCGAGAGGGAAGTTGTGAGCATTGCGCTC
>JADBWH010000124.1 GCA_020404105.1 Pseudanabaena sp. M53BS1SP1A06MG
AAGATCTAACATGTTCGTCTTCATGGTTTTATCTTCTTTCTTAGTCTTAGCTTGGTTTCGGCAAAGCAATTACTCTCAAACCTATTTCCAGTATACATTCTCACTCGTTTCTTCGGACGCTTTCTATCTGCGTAAGGTGAGGAATTAATAGAGACAGTGTTGGTGTATAAATTCCCAAAGCTAAGTCGTCAGGAGATTGAAGAAATGTTTACATATAGCGATTTAAAGCAAACGCGAGTATATCAAGAGGCAAGAGAAGAGGGAGAGCAGCGTGGTGAGCAACGCGGCTTAAAACTAGGCGAAAAGCTGGGTGAGCAGAGAGGTCTAGTGAAAGGGCAAGCCACGATGTTGCTGCGGATGCTTAGTCGCAAGTTCGGTCAGATTACCCCAAGTTTGAGGGGCAAGGTTAATAAACTATCGGCAAATCAGTTAGAAAATTTAGCTGAAGTATTATTTGACCTAGAGACGAGCGCTGACCTCAACAACTGGCTAAAAACTAAAGGCAAAGGCAAATAGACGAGTTTTGCACCAATATATGAAAAAAGGACATGACAACTAAATTCACGTCTTTTTTTATGGCTAGCGCTTGTTCGCAAGAACAAAAACTAGGAAACAATCCAACCATGTACCAAACCATATTTGAAATTACGCCTGAAATCGAGCAACATTTTGATAGTCCCCTGCGAATAAAAGCAGAAGCAACCGTTGAAGCGATCGCCCTATCAAAATCCATAAACCAAGCTACACCGCGACAACAAGTAGAACTATCCAAAGCATCGGGATGGGGAACGCTCACCGATATCTGGGTGAAAGCTAACCATCAAGGCAACACATGGCAGCATCAATGCCATGAAAAACTGAGTCAACTATTGACCCAAACTGAAATCCAAGTCGCCAAATCCGCAACCGCAACCGCTTACCAAACGAGTTTTGGAGTAATCCGCGCCATGTGGGATATCCTCAGTGATATCGGTTTTACAGGTGGAGCGATCGTCGAACCCGCGTGCAACACCCTATCATTTATGGGATGTCAGTCTGCGCTGATGAGAGAGCGATCGCAATGGGTCGGTATAGAACTAGACCCAATCTTTGCCCAAATCGCGAGATTGCTCTACCCCGAAGCGCTGATTTACGCTCAGGGATTTGAGACAGTGAGCCTAGGTGACAACAGTTTTGACTTAGCGATTGGTAACGTTCCCTTTGGCAATTACAAACTCTACGATCCGCGCTATGCCCATCTGAACCTAAGCATCCATAACTATTTCCTAGCTAAATGTGTAGATTTAGTGAGAGAGAATGGATTGATAGCCATGATTACCAGTTGTTTTACCCTTGATGCCTCAAATACCAGCTTTCGGAGATATCTAGCGAGTAAGTTAGAACTAGTGACTGCAATTAGATTGCCAGACATCGCTTTTAAGAGATTTGCCAACACGGAAGTAGTTGCCGATATCTTGATTTTCCGTAAACTCACAGAATCAGAACAGTTGGTAACGAATCAGAAAAATTATAAATATCCTGATTGGGTAAAAGTAGCTCCATCAGGAAAATATACAGATAATCAGGAGCCGATTTCGATTAACCAATGGTTTATGGAACCAGAAATAGCCTAGCGACAGACCTAGATATTTACCACATCGAAATTACAGAGCGAGTCCAGCCTTAATAGGATTGACTCGCTTTTTTAATTGAGAATAATTCCATAACGATGTAGCTACAGGATTTGAGATAGAATTTTTATTCGTTTAATAGCAGTGTTCATATAAAGTGATGTTAAAGCTATAGACTAGATCAGAAAAAAGATTTTCTAATCAGCTACATCTCTACGGAGGCAATTTCTCATGTCAGGAAATTTGAATGGTAAAGTTGCATTAGTAACGGGAGCATCACGGGGAATTGGTAAAGGTATTGCCATTGGTTTAGGTGAAGCAGGTGCGCTGGTTTATATCACTGGGCGCAGTGTGAATCAGACAAGTTCAACAGATTCTGTTTCGGGCAGCTTACTAGAAACTAAATCCGCAGTCGAAAAAGCAGGTGGGATATGTATTGCAGTGTCCCTCGATCATAGTGATGATGAGCAAATTAAATCTCTATTTGAGCAAATTAATCACGAACAAAATGGACAATTGGATTTCTTGGTGAATAATGCTTATGGTGGTGTGCGATCGCTAATTGAGGCAAAGGGTAAACCATTTTGGGAAGCAGATCTGAGTCTTTGGGATGCTTGCAATCAAGTTGGTTTGCGAAGTCACTATGTGTCAAGTCATTTTGCTGCGAAGATGATGACCCAACGCAAACAAGGATTAATCGTGACGATTTCTTCTTGGGGTGGATTAGCTCCTATCTTTGGTGTTGCCTATGGGACTGGTAAATCGGCTTGCGATCGCCTTGCGGCTGAGATGGCAGTCGAACTAAAGCCTTTTAATGTTGCTTCGATTTCACTTTGGCCGGGGATTGTTGGTACTGAGCAGTTTCATCAGTTAGCTGATGAAAACCCTGAGGGTAATGAGAGTAATCTTGGTGTTGCGGCGATCTCTGATAAGTATAATTGGGAAACTCCTTTATTTGTCGGTAGGGTAATTGCTGATCTATGTAACGATCCAGCCCTGATGACGCGAACTGGCAAAGTTCAGATTGTGGCGGAACTGGCGGCTCGTTATGGAATAGTTGATGAATATCAGCATCGTCCTGTTTCTTTACGCTCTCTAAGATTTTTATTGTCGAAAGGTTCCCCAACTTTTAAATCTATATCTAAGTTTATTCCCGATCTGCGAGTGCCTTGGTGGTTAATCCTTTTAACGGCTCTCAAGTCTCCGAAAATTTGATTGTGGTTTCTAAAGCTCTGATCGCTTTACGAGCAGTTTGGCATATTGAGATCGGAGTTAAGCTTTCACTAAGTTCTTGACACGCTAGGAAGTCGGACTCGCCCTCGCCGCCCTCACCCCTGAAAGCCCAATCCTCCTCAAGATCCTGCGCGACCTACTCAGTGGCATCGGCTCATCCCTCCTCGCGATCGGACTCCTCGAAACCATCTTCAAAACCTGCCTCCAAGAAGAACTCATCTCCCGACTTGTTGCCCAATTCCAACAAGCAATTCATCTTCCAGTCAAAGCCATCTACCTCCGCCGTAGCCAAGTCCCCGCCGAACTCTCCATCTTTGACATCTGGAACAGCGTCAAAGACACCATCTACATCAAAGCCGCCGTCTATAACAGTGCTTTCACAGGTCGAGTCGATCTCAAATTCCGTCATGCCCTCACCCAAAACCCCAAGATCACCGTCCGCTTCCTAATTCTCAATCCCAAAAGCGAACATATCAGCATCATCGCTAAACTCAACGATCGCCGCGAAGCCGCCGTCTGCGAATCCATCCAAGACCTCCTAGAAAAACTAGATAGCCTCAACCACGACTTTGGCGATCGGTTAGAATATCGCCTCTACGACAACTTCCCTACCTGCAACATCTGGATCGTCGATCCCCTTAGCGCCGAAGCATGGGCAAGAATCTCACCCCGCATCACCGAAAATCGTCCCCTAGACGAAAGCATCGTTATCTTTCTATCCCGCAATCTCGATCCCAGCTACTACAACGAACTATACAGTTCCATTGACTCTCAATGGAAAACCGCAACCCCAATTTCAGCATCCAACAACCAGAACACCCCTACAAACCCATGACACTCACCCTATCAAAGCCCCCCATCTCAAAAACCTCCAAAACAAAGCCCCAAAAGCTCACCCCACGCTATGAACAAGCCCTTGTCTATGCCACCCAACTTCATGCTACCCAAACCCGCAAAGGCGGCACACCCTACATCGCCCACCTCCTCGCAGTATCCTCCCTAGTCCTCGAAAATGGCGGTGACGAAGACCAAGCGATCGCCGCCCTCCTCCACGATGCCGTCGAAGATCAAGGCGGAGCCGCTACCCTTACAATCATTCAACAAAAATTTGGAGATCGTGTTGCCGCAATTGTCTCAAGTTGCACCGAGTCAGACATCCAACCCAAACCACCTTGGCGCGATCGCAAGGAACGATACATCGAGCAGATGCGTCAAGCCTCCGCCGATGTGCATCTCGTCTCCCTCGCCGACAAACTCGACAACCTCCGCTCCACTCACGCCCTACTCCAACAAGAAGGTATAACCGCATGGCAAAGATTTAAAGGCGATCGCGATCAATCTCTATGGTTCTATCAAGAACTACTCAAAATCTACCAAACTAGCCATACAGGCTACATGATCCCAGTATATACCCGCATACTCGAAGCGATCGCCTCTTGAATTTACAAGCCATTGCCAATCAAGATAAAAGAAGCCCAGTAGTAGGGATGACTGAGATTATTGGCGACATCATTGGGAAGACCTTGGCGAATGCGCTGTTCGATCGCTACTAAATTACTTCCTCTATTACCAGCAACGGTTTTGTAATTTCCTGTAATCAGAGCTATTTGAGCTTGACGGAGGGCTTCGGCTTTGGTGATGGCGTTATTGGCGAGAGTGGCATAGAAGGTGTTCATCAGGGCTTGTGTACCACTGTCATTAACTTTCCAGAGAGAGGCGATCGCGGCTCTTGCGCCTGTGGTTTGCATCAAGTAGCCAAAACCGAGGATTTCTGCACCTGTGCCAAAGTTGCCGCCTACGCCTGTCTCGCAAGCACTGAGAACGAAGAGGTCTACTTTTTTAAGTGAACCAAATGCGCCTTCTTTAATGTCAGTGAGGGAAATGCGATCGCCGTTACCAAAGAGAATGAATGATTTTTCGGGTTGACCTTTGAGGAAGGCGGCATGGGTGGCGAAATGCACGATTGCATAGTCATCCATTTTCGGTTTTGTTATTTTGAAGCTGAAGCCTTCATCGCGGAGTTGGGTAGTTTCAGAAATAGTTTCCGCAAGTTTGCTTACTTCCATTTCGGCATAAGGTAAACCTGCAAAGTTGAACTGCTCGTCACCGATTGCAAAGTTATGTTTTTTGCCAGAGGTGGTATAGGCTCCTGCGAGGACGGATAGCTCGCGTTGGGGTTTGGTGTTGAGGTCGGTGAGGCTGGCGGCGGTGATGTTGTTAACGCGATAGCGTTCGACTAGCCATTGTTTGCGATCATGGAGGGCGGCGAGGGGAATGTAACGCAGTTGTCCATCTGGGGCATAGATGATGGTTTTGGCGTTGGCGGTTTCGAGGTCTTTTTCGATGGGTTTAATCAGCCAGTCATAGAGTTTTTGGGCGGGTTTGGTTGCGTCAGTGCGGGGATTTTCGAGGGCGGAACGAAAGTCAACTATGGTTTGGTTGAGTTCTTTGCTGGTGACGTTGACGGTGCGGCGGATCGGGGGTGAGTATGGGGTGACGAGGACTAGTTCGAGGCGGTTTTCGAGGATTAATGGATAGAGGAGGACTGCATCTTGTTGAAGGTTGCGAAGGTTGTCTTGTAGGGCGTTGAATTCGCTGAGTCTGCCTAGTAGGTCTTGTTGGTTGAAGGCGATCGCTTCTAGTTTTTTCAGCAGTGTTTTTACTTCATCGCTGTCAATAAATTTGGTAAATTCTTTGACTAGTTCAGTTTCTTGTGTGTCAAGTTGAGCGATGCGTTGGTCTTGTGCGATCGTGCGTTCTTTGGGTTTGATGCGGCGGAGTTCAGTGAGTTCTTTGCTGATGGCTACGGCTTGGTCGAGGAGTTTTTGATAGCCTTGGTTAATTTGCTGTTCGGGTGGAAGGTTTTCGATGCCGCGTTCGGTGTTGGGGTTACTACGCACGCCGCGCAAAAATTCATCAAGTTCTTGGACTTTGAGCAGGTCGAGGACTCGTTGGGCTTCAAGGACGCGGTTTTGTTGGAGGAGGAGATCAGCCAGTTCGCGATAAGTACCTGCAATGGTTTCTTTGTAGGAATTTTGTAGTTCTGTAGGAAGTCCGCGAATATCTTTGCGAATGGTTTCGTAAGTGTTGACAGCTTGTTTGTAGAAAACGATTGCGAGGGCAGGTTGCTTTATGGTTTTAAAAGAAAAGCCTAAATTACCAAGAGTCGCTGCTTCATTATTGCGATTGCCGATTTGCTTGAGTATTGCTAAGGATTGCTGATAGAAATCAATTGCTTTCTGGTACTGTCCGAGACTGTCGTATGCAAATCCTAGATTATTGAGAGAGGTTGCTTCACCATTGCGATCACCGATTTGCTTGAGTATTGCTAAGGATTGCTGATAGAAATCAATCGCTTTCTGGTGCTGTCCGAGATTTCTGTATGCAGCACCCAGATTATTAAGAGATGCTGCTTCACCATTGCGATCGCCGATTTGCTTTAAGATCGCTAAGGATTGCTGATAGAAATCAATCGCTTTCTGGTACTGTCCGAGACTGTGGTATGCAAGACCAAGATTACCAAGAGTTAATGCTTCATTATTGCGATTGCCGATTTGCTTTAAGATTGCTAAGGATTGCTGATAGTAATCAATCGCTTTCTGATACTGTCCGAGTCTCCTGTATGCTTCACCCAGATTATTGAGAGAGGTTGCTTCACCATTGCGATCGCCGATTTGCTTTAAGATTGCTAAGAATTGCTGATAGTAATCAATTGCTTTCTGGTACTGTCCGAGATTGTTGTATGCATTACCCAGATTACCAAGAGTCCCCGCTTCATTATTACGGTTGCCGATTTGCTTTAAGATCGCTAAGGATTGCTGATAGTAATCAATTGCTTTCTGGTACTGTCCGAGATTGTTGTATGCATTACCCAGATTATTGAGAGATGCTGCTTCACCATTACGATCGCCGATTTGCTTTTGGATCACTAAGGATTGCTGATAGTAATCAATCGCTTTTCGGTACTGTCCGAGACTCTTGTTTATAAGCCCCAAACCAAGCATTGCAGTTGCTTCACCATCACGATCTTTGACCTCGCGATAGATTCCTAGAGCCGACTCAAATGCTAAAATCGCTTCTCGATAGCGACTGATTTGATATAACTTAATCCCTTGCTGGATTAGCCGATCTGCCTCAGCTTTGCGACTTTGTACGACCTGTGCCTGCACCACCTCACCCATCACCAACTGCACAGGCAAACTGACAAGGAAAAGGGAAAAAGGAAAAAGGTAAAAGTGAGTTAGATTTAGCGATTTTTGTGAAGGACGCATAAGAAGGAAAAAGGTAAAAGGTAAAAGTAAAAATTTGGTAGTCGGGTATCTGGGTATTTAGAAATCTCATAGGTTTAACTGCATTATCAAGCATTCATATCAGATTTTCACCTGTTCCATCCCCAAATTCAGATCCTCAAGAACTCCCAAAACACTTGCCCATTCCCGCAAATAACCAACATCCAACAAATCCCCCTGCACCTTCAAAATACCCAACACATCGCGCCATTGCTTCTCAGAAGCACTTTGCAACCTCCACTTCAGCTTATTTAAAACCACATCCTCCGCCGAAGCATAAAATAACACCTGACTATCCCATACCTCGATCGCCTGTTTTCTTTCAAACTGAATCAAATCAAACGCACTCTCCCCCGCAATCATCAAATCCGCACGGGAGATCGAATCCATTTGAATCACTTGTAAAATCTTTGACTCACCCGACCGCACCTCATCCAACCCCCCAATATAAAATCCAGACTTCTCTAGCTCCATTACCAAACTATCAAGCTGTGACAGAGAAATTGCCAACACCAAATCAATATCTCTAGTCGTGCGCGGTTCCCCATACATCACCGCCGAAGCACCACCTGTAATGTAATAGTCAATTTGCAACGGTATCAACAAATTGTGTAACTGCACCGCAATTTCTAACGGGTCTTGTATCCACATACTTTCAGAACCTGATGGCATAAAATCTGAAGGGCAATCCTCTTGTAACCAAGCTTGAGCAACCTTGCAAGCAAAAGCATTTTGAGATAAAGAACCAAACCTTAACTTCAATCCGCGCAAAGATATCTGTCTAGCTCTCTTCGTTAATATTGCCGCCATTTGTAAGCGCTCAACATTCGATCGCTGTCTCAATTGCTGAAACTCAAAGATATCCATAGCCAAACTCGTATCCTCAGTTTGAGGACAATAGGAGATCGGGTTTGTTAGTTGGTCTAATATGGGCATCGGAGCTACTTAAAAATCTAAACAACTTGAAAAGTTATCGACAAAGCTGCAATTTCTGAAGTATACACCTGTTTACCTTGAGTCTGCTTTGTCCGTGATGATTTTGCATCGGTGAGATCCGTTAACAACGCATCCACACTATCTAATACAGGTACACCAGAGCGCTCAGAAACTATCTTAATCGCATTTCTGAGAGGCGATTTGCTTGCTACAACTAAGGCTTCACCAATTCCCTTTTCTTTAGCTTTATAGACAAAATCATCCATTGCAGGATCGGGAATTAACTTCGACATTCCCGCCGTTACCTTGATGGAATCCTCTAAGGCACTAGGCACTGGATATAGATTAGTGATATCACCAGCAGAATCAATCACCATAATCGCTAGATATAAATCCTCAGTTCCTGAATTTGTCACCTGAAACTGAAACGCAGAACCAAGGGGAATTGCCCGCTCGTTTTTCGGTTCTGCCGCCGCACTACCGCGAATTGTAAACGCCTGTCCAACTAGCTCATCCGACTGTCCCTCTATCTGCATCTTTGCCGCAAAACTAAGCTCTGACTGCCTCGCATTCAAAGTCAATTTCATCAGCCTTGCTGCTAACAAAGATTGTAACTTGGGAATTAGGCGATCGCTTGCTTCCTTGATCGACTCGCCCACCTTGCCAAAGGAATCAGGAATGATCTCATCAATACTCGGCGTAAACAAACCAATACTATCCACAGGTGGAATTTTGCGAGGTTGCTTACCGATTTTCGTGATTTTTTCTAATTGACTGCGATAGGCAGAAGTCATCCGACTGAGAATATACTGCACCTCCATTCCATAAAGCACCTGCGCTGATTGATAGCGCACTGCCACCATCCGCTTACTTTTCTGAATTGCTGCTTCTGCAATTCCCAGATCCTTACCCAAGGATGGATCGAGTCCGATCGCTAATTGCCAATTCACAGGCAAAGTCCGCAATGTTTCCCGCAAGCGATCGCCTACTTGAGCAGTTCCATTTAATATCCCCTTAGCTTGTAATCCTTGCCGCGATGACATTTTCACGTTGCCAGCAATCTTATTACTCGCATCCCATACATCAAATTGAAAACTCACACCTTTTTTCAGACAATCGCGTTCTACTCCTCCCAACCAAAATTCTACTTGATCGCCATTTACCGCCGTAATCACCGCTTCGGCTGTCGGTAAAGCGGGAGGTAAGAAATAAATTGGTTGCTTTTGGAGATCGCCTGATTTTTGAAAATCTGCAAAAGGAACTTGGTCAGAGGTAATCGCGTTAATACTAGGAATCAGATTCGCGATCGCGCGATCGGTTTCGATAGTCTTATTTTCGGTTTGATGCCATAGCGATTGGGTCAGTAGATAGGTAAATATCCCCGCATGAAAATCATCAAAGGAATAATCGATCGCCTTTTGTTGCGCCTGTGCCGCCGCAATCACAATCCCTTTTGCGACACCTTGACTGCGTAACTGCGTTAAGCGATCGCGAGTTAAATTCAATTTGCTTATCCATTGTTCTTGAAATTCTAATTCCGCAGCGATCGGTGCTGGATCGAAACCTGCTAAGCCTGCGCGATTCTCTTGCACTGAACGAATGCGAACATTACCGCGTGTACCGCCTCCCGAATAGCAACTATCTAGCACCGCCGTTACGTTATCTGTCTTTAATGCTGATAGTAATAAAAATAGCGATCGCCCCATAATTCCCGAACTATCGAGCGGGTCATAGGTGACAAAGGAGGTATTCAGATCGATGGCTGCGCCATTCGCTGCTCTAATTGGATCGGGATCGGTAACGCGATCGCCATGTCCTGAAAAGTGAAATACCACCACATCATCAGGTTGGGCTTGTTTAATCAGATGCTCTTCAAAAGCGGTCAAAATATTCTGGCGGGTTGGCTTCTGGCTTGTGTCATTGGTGAGGGTCAGCACGTCATTATGATTAAATCCAAATCGATTCACAAGTAAGGCTTTTTGCAGTTCTACATCGGTTGTGCAACCCTTGAGGTCGGCATAGCTAGAAATTGGATATTTATTAATCCCCACCAAAAGCGCTAATTTTCGACTCTTGGTGCTAGACAACGCCCTTGCATAGCGATCGCTTTGTTGCCATATCGGTAATGTAGAGATGCCAAGGGTGGTGAGAAAGGAACTGCTGAATTTGAGAAACTGGCGGCGATCGTGGGACATAGTTTAATTCTCTTTAGCTGAAAGTTTGAGATAGCTTCGACTACGCTCAGCTATCGTAACTTTGACTGAGCGTAGTTGAAGTCAATGTTATAAACCGTTACCAATCAAAATAAAAGCAGCCCAATAATAGGGATGACTGATTTTAGTGGGCGCGGTGGATGATGTTGACCTTGGACGCACATCAATCGACACAAGGCTCCGCGTCTCGCCCAAACCCTCATAATTATCCGTAATCATGGCAACCTGAGCCTGTCTTAATGCCTCCACATTTGAGACTTTGCCTGTTTTTAGCGCAGTATAAAAAGCATCCATGAGTTTCTCTGTACCAACATCGGATACCTTCCAAAGCGTGGCGATCGTCATTCTTGCGCCTGCGGCTTGCATTTGATAGCCTAAGCCCAAAATCTCGACACCATTACCTAACTTGCTGCCGAGTCCTGACTGACAGGCACTCAACACCACTAGATCGACATTGGTTAATGCCCATTCCTGAATATCAGCAATTGTGGCTTTTGTGCCATCGCCAAAGAGAATAAATGAGTCTTCAGGTTTGCCACTAGAGAGTTGCCCATGCGTGGCTAGGTGTAAAACGGTGTAGGAATTAGAGTTGTTTTCGGTGACGTTTTTAGTAAATGCAGTTTCGACAAAGGTAGTGGTATTTGGGAAGCGATCGGCGATTTTTTTGACTTCGGTGAGAGTGGCGGGTAGCCCTGAAAATCCTTGTTTACTGACGTTGCCAAAGGCTCCTGCAAAGATCTTGGGTGTGGCGATCGGCGGTTTATTAAATTTAGTCAGTGAGGCGGCGGTGATGTTGTTGACGCGGTATTTTTCGACTAGCCATTGTTTGCCATCGTGGAGAGAGGCTAGGGGAATATAGCGTAATTGTCCATCGGGGGCATAGACGATCGTGTCAATTTTTAGTTCGGCTAGTTCTGTCTCAAAGGGTTTGATTAGCCATGTGTACATTTGCTGAGCAGGTTGTTTGACATCTTCCGATCCTGAGTCTCTAAGTCCAGCTAGAAATTTCGTAATTTCTAGATTTAGTTGTTCGCGTTTGATGTTGATGGTGCGGCGGATTGGTGTGGTTTTGGCGGTGATGAGAATTAGTTCGAGGCGATCTTCGAGAATGAGGGGATAGAGGAGGACGGCGTTGGGGTGTTGAGCGAGTATATCGGTGCGGAGATTGCGAAGGTTTTTGGTGTCAATATTTTGTTGTTCTTCAGTACGCCGCAGTTCATCAACGAGTTTCTGGACGGTGGGGCTATTGAGGAAGGCGGTGAATTGTTTGTTTTGTTCGCGTTCGGATTGGACGAGTTGATTTAGTCTTTCTTGGTCGGCGGCGGTGATGTTATTGGCAAGTTTGCGTTTTTGTAGGTCGTCGAGTTCGAGGGCAAGGGTGATGAAGATTTTTTCCTGAGTTCGCAGTTCTGTTCCTTGTTCGGTTTGGCTGCTGCGGGTGGAGGTGCGGAGGTATTCGCTAAGTTCTTCGACTTTGAGGAGGTCGAGGACTTGTTGGGCTTCGAGGATGCGGTCTTGTTTGAGAAGGAGATCGGCGAGGCTGCGATAGGTAACTTCGACTGTGGATAGATAAGATTTTTGTTCATCTTGGCTGAGTTTGCGTATGTCTTGGCGAAGGGATTCGATGACATTGACGGATTGTTTGTAAAAAAGAATGGCAAGTTCGGGTTGGTTGAGTTTGTTAAAGGTTACGCCCAGATTGTTAAGCAAAATTCTTTCACCATCACGGTCTTTGATTTCCCGCGCGATCGCTAAGGTTTGCAGATAAAATTCGATCGCTTTATCATATTTGCCGAGGGAATCGTAAGTGTTCCCCAGATTTCCCAGTGCTGCTGCCTCACCTCGACGGTCTTTGATTTCCCGCGCGATCGCTAAGGTTTGCAGATAAAATTCGATCGCTTGGTCATATTTGCCGAGGGAATCGTAAGCGTTTCCCAGATTTCCCAGCGACTCTCCCTCACCGCGACGGTCTTTGATTTCCCGCCTGATTTCTAAAGCTTGCAGTTGAAACTCGATCGCTTGGTCATATTTGCCGAGGGAATAGTAAGCGTTTCCCAGATTTCCCAGCGACCCTCCCTCACCGCGACGGTTTTTGATTTCCCGATCAATTGCTAAGCTTTGCAGTTGAAACTCGATCGCTTTGTGATATTTGCCGAGGGAATCGTAAGCGACTCCCAGATTTCCCAGCGCTGCTGCCTCACCGAGACGGTCTTTGATTTCCCGCCTGATTTCTAAAGCTTGCAGTTGGTACTCGATCGCTTTGTCATATTTGCCGAGGCTTCGGTAAGCGATTCCAAGATTTCCCAGCGCATTTCCTTCAACATAACGTTCTTTGATTTCCCTTGCGATCGCTAATTGTTGAAGGTGGTACTCGATCGCTTTGTCATATTTACCGAGAGAATTATAAGCGTTTCCAAGATTTCCCAGCAGTGCTCCCTCACTAAGACGGTCTTTGACTTCCTTTGCAATCGCCAAGCCTTGCAGACGGAACTCGATTGCTTTGTCATATTTACCGAGAGAATCGTAAGCGTTTCCAAGATTTCCCAGCACTCTTCCTTCATGGAGACGGTCTTTGATTGCCCGATAGATTGTCAATGCTTGCTGCAATGACTGTAATGCTGCTTCAAACTGGTTACTTTGAATTAGCACACTCGCTTGAAAAGACAGTCGATGTGCTTCTGCTTCGGGGGGGATATTTATCGATGTTCGCTCTGATTTTCTCATTTTTTCAAGCAAATAGTTAAGCAAAACAGTAGTTCGCTCTTCCATTTCCTTATCTCCGATTTCCTTCGCTAATTCAATAGCTTGTAAAAAAGATTCTTGAACTTTCTTAAAATCACCAAGAAAATAGTAAGTAAGACCAATGCGTAATGCCTCAGTCTGACGGTCTTGTTTTGTCTGTGCTTGAGCCACCATCAAAGCCAAATCGGGCGGCGACACCATGCCCAAAATCCCAGTTAAAGCCACAAACATCAACGCATAAAACCGTGAAGCCATAACAATATCCAAGGAAAAAGGAAAAAGTTTAAGAAGCAGTTGTTTGATTGTATATTGGCGATCTCAATTTTACTAGAGCAACTTTGAGATCCCCGATTTTTTCTGTCCTTGTTACAATCCATTACCAATCATAATAAAAGGTGCCCAGTAGTAGGGATGGGTGAGCTTTGTGGGAGCAGAACTTGGCTTGGCTCGGAGACGAAGTTCAATGGATACGAACTCGCCCCTTGGTTCGCCTAATGCTTCGTAATTGCCAGTAATCAGCGCTACCTGGGCCTGTCGCAATGCCTCAGCATGGGAGACTTTGCCCGTTTTGATGGCGGTATAAAAGGCGCTCATTAATTGCTGTGTGCCACCATCGGAGACTGCCCATAATGAGGCGATCGCCGCTCTTACCTTTGCCCGTTGTAACTGATAGCCAAAGCCTAAGATTTCAATGCCGTTACCGAGGTTGCCACCGAGAGCGGTTTGGCAAGCGCTGAGGACTACTAGGGTTACGTTGGGTAAGTCCCATTCGGATACTTCGCGGAGGTTAATGCGATCGCCGTTGCCGAGCAGGATAAATGAGTTGTCGGGTGAACCTTCGACAAAGGCGGCATGGGTAGCGAGATGGATGATGTTGCTGGTTTTCATATTGGGCAGAACTTTCGCCCGACTGAATTCGTTATCTACTAGTTTGACGGTATTGGGAATGGTTTGAGCGAGATCGGTAACTTCTTTACCTGCGAAGGGAAGTCCATTGAAGTTATAGCTTTTGTCATTGACGGTGAAGCTATATTTCCCTTTCTCAAAGGCTCCTGCGAGGACTTGGGATTGTTGGTTGGGGTTGGGGTCGAGATTGGTGAGGCTGACGGCGGTGACGTTGTTGATGAGGTAGCGTTCGACTAGCCATTGTTTGCCATCATGGAGAGCGGCGAGGGGAACGTAGCGCATTTGTCCATCAGGTGCGTAGACGATCGTTTGGATTTTGGCGACTTTGAGGTCGGGTTCGATGGGAGCGATTAGTTTTTTGTATAGTTCATTGGCAGTGGTTTCGATATTTGGGGTTTGGGCTTCGAGTTGTTGGCGGAAGGTTTTGATTTCGGCTTCGAGTTCAGTTTGTTTGATATTGACGCTACGATGGATCGGTGGTTGGTTGGGGATGAAGAGAACGAGTTCGATACGGTTATCAAGGATCAATGGATAGAAGAGGGCAGTTCCTTGTCCGAGGCGTTGGACTCTGGCGCTGAGGTCTTTGTATGCATTGAGATTAGTATTTTGTTTGGCGGCGGTTTGTTGAAGTTGGGCGATTAGGGCTTTGGTGCTGTCGCTTTGGAGGTGGGCGATGAGTTGTTGGTTGACTTGTTGTTGAATTTGTTCGATTTCGTTGAGGCGTTGTTGTTGACTGGGGGTAAGGGTTTGTAGTTTTCGCAGTTCGGTGAGTTCCCCGCCTAGTTTGACTGCGCGATCTTGGATGGTGTTAAATTCGTCTAGGAACTTTTGTTCTTGGAGAAGCATTTCTACGCCGAGGGCAGTGCGATCGTTGCCTTTTACATCTTTTAGGAAGTCTTGGAGGTCTTGGACTTTGAGGAGGTCTAGTACTTGTAATGCTTCCATTACTCGGTCTTTTTCGAGTAGGCGATCGGCAAGTTGACTATAGTCCTTTAGAATTGTGTTACGGTACGATAACTGTTCTTGTTGATTAAGTTTATGGATATCTTTGCGAATAGATTCACGTAGATTGACGGATCGTTTGTAAAAGAGGATAGCTAGTTCAGATTGATTTTGTTTGGCTAACACATTGCCAAGATTATTGAACGCATTTCCTTCATTATGACGTTGACCAGACCGTCTGGAAAGAACCAAGGCTTCTAGTGAATAATCTATAGCTTTTTCATACTGTCCTAAATTTCTGTAAAGTTCACTAAAAGCATTTAGGGTATACGCTATACCTTCTGCATCTTTAAATTGTCTTAAGGTAGTTAGTGCTCGTTGATAATATTCAGTTGCTTTTAGGTTTCCTAGAGATTGATAGGCAAAACCTAAGGAATAAAGTACTCTACCCTCAAATATTCTATCTTGTGTGGATTCTAAAGCTAAGGCTTGCTGACCATAATCTATGGCTTTTTTATAATCTCCTAGAAAGTTATATGCATAACTGCTATAGGCAAGAGATTCTGCTTCACCAACCTTATAGTTCGACTGTCTAGCCAATAAAATAGCTTTCCCATAAAAATTTATTGCCTTATTGTATTCTCCTAAAGAATGATAAGTAAAACCTAGTTTATTCAGGAGCTGAATTTTAAAAAAATAGTTATTGCTAAATTCCTCAGCCAAATCCAATGCTTTCTGAAAATACTCAATTGCTTTTTGGTATTCTCCCACAGATCTACATACATCACCCATAGATATAAGTGATTGGAGTCTATTTAATAATTTGATGTTAGTTTGATAGTTAATTGAATCAAAAGATGGACTCTGCTTGATTTTTCTTGCTTCTGATGGAAATACTTGTACTATCTGCTCCATTTTTATCTGAGGCTTTCCAATAAACAGATAAATTCCATCAATCATAATTTTCTGAATTGTTGTATTTTCTGTAAATTCTCAAATGCTTTTTGGGGTTGATCAACTTGTTGAAAGTACTCAATTGCTCTTTGGGGTTGCCCTATAAGTTGATAAGTTCTACCAATCACAATAAGTAATGCGCCTTCAAAAGCTTTTGCATACTCGTTATTTGACTTTCTCGAAATTGTCAAACCCTCTTGACAGTAATCAATTGCCTGTTGATGTAACCCTACTTTAGAGTGGTACACAGCTATAAGCATAAGATTAACAACTTTTTCTCCATCATCAAGTTTGTCTCCTCTGATAATTTTTAGTGCTTCTTGCAAGTATTCATTTGCTTTTTGTTGCTGTCCCAAATTATAGTGTCCCTTAGCAACAGATAGAAGAGAGTTAACCTCAGTTGAGGTCTTTTTAGATCTGATAGAAGCTTGTAAAGATTGCAAAGCATACTGCAGAGCTTCCTGATGTAAGTTGAGGCTTTCATATGAGCCTTGCAGCATAATGAGCAACCATTCTTCTCTATCAAGATCTTTGAGGCTCCGAAAGATTTCTAGAGATTGTTTAGCTACCTGTAATACTTCTTGATATAGACCTTTCTGATAGAGTTTTAAGGCTTGGTCAAACAAGCGCTCACCTTCAGCCCTACGATCTTGAATTGTCTGAGCCATCATAGACTGCTGAAAAGCAAGAGAAATAGGGAGACAAGGCGCAACTATACAGAGCGCAAACACAATACCTAAAGCACCACCAAATCCAACTTGTCTCATCATTACCACCTCTTTCTTCCACTATGTTTACACAAATCCCTACAACCCATTTCCAATCAAAATAGAGGGAGTCTAGTAATAAGAATAGCTGACGCTATTGGCGACTAACTCCACATTACAACTGTTTTAGATCTTTGGCAACTATTAACTTTCGTCATCCAAATTAACACCCAACTGTCGCAACTTTTCCGCAAGACGATCTGCCCTAGCCTTTTCCTGATCTGCCCGTTGTGCCTCTTGCTCTACCCGTTGATTAGCCGCCAAATTCGCACTATATAACTCCTCTAGCGTGAGCAACTTCTCACCATTATCCAGACGATAAAACCCAATCAGATACTCCTCAGCCTGTAACTTCAGTTGCAATACTTCACTGCAATTATCACGAATCGGCTTATACACACCATCCTCATTCAGTCGATAGCCTTGCAACTGTTCCGTAATCCATTCTCCATAGGGATCAAACAGCCAGTATTCAGTTACCCCCAACTGCTCGTACAACGTCTTCTTAAAGTTCCAATCAGTTTCCTTAGTCCCTGCCGATGTCACCTCAAAAATAATCGCTGGTGTTTGTTGTGCTTCCCAAATTTTGTAATTGGCATAGAGTCGTTTTTCGATATCAAACACGACCATCACATCAGGCGCAACCCTAGCTCTGGGATTGCCTTCAATGTAATAGAGAAATTGATCGGCAAAAACAACGGCTGGCTGCTCCTGCAAATATAACCGCAAGAGCGCGAGAGCCATCAGGATTGCCAGAACATGCTGTTGAGTTTCTGCCAAGGGTTCTCCGTCGGAACTGGGATAGATGATTTCTGAGGTTGCCGAATTGGTGGCTGATGCGATCGCCTGTTCCTGTGTATTTAATTTGGTATCTACTTTAGGTTGCGATCGCTCTTCGGTAATGGCTACCATAACGCTCTAGGGCTGATTATTTATCAGGATTATATCACAAGCTTACAGACAGCCTACTTACAACCCATTGCCAATCAAAATAAAAGGTGCCCAGTAATAAGGATGAGCAAAATTATTCTTTTTAGCAGGTTGCACATTCTCAAGCAATCGCTGTTCCACTGACACCAAATTTCCACGCTGGTCAGACTCCTGCCCCGACTCATTACTCCGTAATAAACCCAACTGCGCCTGTCGTAAAGCCTCTATCTTTGACATCGGCGCTTGAGCCGTACCCTTCGCGAGATTGGCATAAAACTTCTTCATTAGTTGACTCGTACTATCATCATTCACCGACCAAAGCGAAGCAATCACCGCCTTAGCTCCACCATTGAGGAAGTAATAGCTAAGCCCAGATATTTCTACACCATCTTCTCCCTTATCACCCAAAGCAGTTTGACAAGCCGATAGAACCACCAGATGCACTTGATACAAATCATCGATCGCATTCTTAATATCTTTAATAATTAGTTTTGTGCCATCACCCAACAGCAAAAAAGAAGCATTCGCATCCACAGGAACAAATTCGCCATGCGTAGCAATGTGTAGAATGTTGTAGCCGCTTAGATTATTGCGTAAGGTCTTGCTAGTAAACTCTGCATTTAGCAACCTCTTCCCTGCAAAAATACCACTCGCACTCTGACTAGATTTGACGATCGCATCTAGCTCTGCTGGCACATTGAGTAACGGCGCAAAATTCTCAAACTTTTGGGATACACCTGCGGCGATTACCTTGATGCTTTGAGTGTTTGATGGTAGACGTTCTTTGACATCAATAAGATCGGCAGAGATGAGATTGGAAATTGCATACTTTTCGAGAAGATAATGTTTCCCATCAAATAGAACTGACATGGGAATATAGCGCGTAACACTATCTAGCGAAAAAACAAGATTCTCAATTTTATTAGCCTTGAGTTCAGCTTGTAACTCTGGTGGAACTATAATGTCATGAAGTTGTTTGCTAGTCACCTTCAGCTTTGCAATGTCTGTATTTGGACTTCCGAGTTGAGTTCGCAGTTCGCCTACAAGTTTACTGATTTGTGATCGCCCAACCTTCATTTCAATTGTTTTTTTGATACTTCCTGTAGATGCCCAGATAATCCAAGTGCGATCTGTTTGAACAAATGTATAAATCAGAATAGTATTTGGCTGAGCGCTAAGAATAGCACCAGCTTTACCTTGGATTTTGTCAGGTTTAAAAAATCCATCATCTCTAGCTGCTCTCTCTTTAGCTTCTTTTTCAAACAAATTTATCGTATCGTAAAATTTTTGCGTAAGTTGTAAACGCTTCTCTTTAAGGTCTTCCAGATATTTTTGAGGGCAGTTTCCATTGTCATCACATCTCTTAATCTCTAAACCTAACTTGATTAAACTATTAGTAGAGTCAATAACTTGAGTTTCGCTATCATTCTTCTTGAGTGTTTCGGCGTTGTCTTCTGCGCGAGTATTTTGCGTAAAATCACGAATCTCTTGGATTTTTAATAGCTCTAATACTTGCTGTGCTTCCAAAACTCTTCCCTGTGAAAGTAGTAAATCTGCTAAAGCTCTGTAAGTATAAGCAACTGTACTTGTATAAGATTTTTGCTGTTCTATATCTAGAGTAGTTAATTCTTTACGGATTGATTCTGTTACTTGAATAGATTCTTTGTAAAATGCGATCGCAGTTGATATACTCCCCTGCTTAGCATATAAATCTCCAAGATTGCTTAAAGTAATTGCTACTTCGCTTTTCTGTTTAGAATAGCTTTTAATTACTAGGGCATCAAAATAAAATCTCTGAGCTAAATCATATCTTCCTAGATTTTGATAATTATTAGCTAAGCTATCCATTAATAATCCAGCAGAATAATATTCTTGAATATCTTGAAATATTTTTAGGCTAGATTCTAATGATTTAATAGATTCAGTGTACTTCCTTTGCTGAGAAAGTACACTACCTATATTATTTAATACTTTTGCTTCCCCAAGTCTATCCTTAATTAATCTACGAATAGCAAGAGATTCTTCATATGCTTTCAAAGCATCATTATATCTAGATAGCTTTTCATAGGTAAAACCTAAATTATGCAGAGTATTAGCTATCCCTGAATTATCATTAATTTGACGACGAATTTTAAGTGCCTGTTCGTAATATGTATAAGACTTTTGAAATTGACCTAAATTTGCAAATACTTGCCCTAAGTTACTATAAAGAGAAGCTTTTTGACTCTCTGTACCAAATTTCTGAGCAAGTACAACAGCTTGGTTAAATGAATCTAGTGCGAGTGAATACTTACTTAGCTTATTATATGTCGCTCCCAGACTAATCAAAGACTGTAGTTCACCCAGTTCATATCTAATTTGTCTGCGAATATTTAAAGATTGTTTATTTAAATCTAAGGCTTCAATATTTTTATTCAATCTTAGATAAATTCCCGCCAGATCATTAATTACTTGACTTTCACCTTTTAAATCTTTTATTTCTCGATATATAGCTAGAGCTTTTTGATATAAAACAATTGATTCTCTATACTCACCAGATTTATATTTCTCAAAAGCTTGGTTATACAGATATTCTACTAGTTCTTTTTTAGACAAACTGATAGTGGAATTAGAAATCTGTAATCCTCTATTGTATTCAACTGCTAAAACTTCAGATTGCTTTGAATATATTGCAAAACAACTCAAATATATTGATAAATGTAATACAAGTTTATACCTGAGTTGTTTAAGCATTTTTATAAAATATCTAACTACCAAAAATCCTAATAAGCCGTTTAATGATTCCAATAGGAGGATCTTCAATTTGTCCAGAATTCGCGGGTGATTGAGGTATCCCAATATCTATATCTTCAATTTCCGAAGAGGCTAATTCATTAGTTTTGGATAATTGATTAGTTAAATTTAGTAGTTTTAATAAACCTTCCTCTTCTAATGTCTGTTTTCTCGTAGCTTCATTCTCAACTATTTTGATGTGAACCTGTGAGATCAACGCAAATAATACACCTTTTATGGCAATGTTGTCAGTAGGAGCAATAATGCCTAATACTTCTTCGTATTTTTTAAGGCATTCCTGAAATTTTTTACCTTTATATAGTTCTAGGGAACTTTCAAGTAATTCTATGATTTTATTTTTTGATGCCTTTGATAACTGGCTCATATTTACAGCCTCTTAACTTATATCAAAACAATTCTATAAGGATCTCTAGAGGGATTTCTGCAATATATGAAAAAATTTACATATGAATATAATTACATTGCTTAAATTTAATTTTCAAATGTTATAAATATTAAGATTTCAAGTTCATATTACTGACTAAATACTCCAAATTAAAAACCATTGCCAATTAGGATAAAGGCAGCCCAATAGTAAGGATGACTGATTTTAGCAGAGACAGTTGATGTTGCCCTCGGACGCGCCTCAATAGACACAAGGCTCCGCGCCTCGCCTAAACCCTCATAATTACCCGTAATCATCGCCACCTGTGCCTGTCGCAACGCCTCCGTATTCGAGACTTTGCCTGTCTTTAACGCCGTATAAAAAGCATCCATGAGTCGCTCAGTACCGCCATCCGACACCTTCCAAAGCGTGGCGATCGCTGCACTTGCACCTGCATTATGAATCTGATAGCCCAAACCAAAAATCTCGATCCCTTTACCCTTGCCGCCTTGACCAACGATCGCGGTTTCACAGGCACTGAGAACAACCAAACTCACATTGGTGAGTGTCCAGCTACCGATATCGCTAATCGTGGATATCTTGCCATCACCAAGCAGAATAAAAGATTGTTCAGGTTGTCCGACTTCAAAATGTCCGTGTGTAGCGAGATGGATGATGTTATGGGTGTTGAGTTTACCTGTGAGCGCGGGTTCGGTGAAGTCGCGATCGACTAGTTTCGTGGTATTGATTTTAGTGGCGATGTTGTCTACTTCTATTTTGGTGGCAGGAAGAGGCGAGAAGGAAAGCGTGCGATCGCCTATTTTGACATCATGCTGGGTAGTGGATGCGGCGGCGAGAACGCGGATTGATGATGCAGGGCGAGGAGTGAAGTCGGTGAGGGAGGCGGCGGTGATGTTGTTGATGCGATAGCGTTCGACTAGCCATTGTTTGCCATCGTAGAGGGCAGCGAGGGGAATGTAGCGCAATCCTTCATCGGGGGCATAGATGATGGTTTGGATATTGGCTTGTTGGAGTTCTTTCTCGAAGGGTTGGATCAGCCAGTTATAGAATTTTTGAGCGTCGGGTTTGACTTCGGAGTTGGTGTTACGCAGGTTGCTCAGAAATGACGTTATGGCTTGGTTGAGATCTGTGCGTTTGAGGTTAACGGTTTTGCGGATTGGTGGTGCATTGGCGATAATCAGGATTAGTTCGAGGCGGTCTTCTAGTACAAGTGGATAGAAGAGGGCGGCGTTTTGGAGTTTACCGAGGTTGCCCCGTAGGCGGTTGTATTTCTGAATATCGACATTTTGGGCGCTTTGGGTACGGCGTAGTTCTTGGATTTCTTTTTGGACAGCAGGAATTTGTAAGAAGGCGTTGAATTGTTTGTTATATTCTTTTTCGTTGTCGGTCAGGAAGGCGAGGCGCGGTTGTTGTTGCGGGGGCAGTTTGTCTTCAATGGCAAGTCTCTGAAGTTCAGCGAGTTCGTTACTGAGCGCAATAATATTCTGTTCGGACTTTTGGAGGTCTGTACCTTTGGCGGTTTCAGGGTTGACACGCACAGTGCGGAGATATTCGCTAAGTTCTTCGACTTTGAGGAGGTCAAGGACTTGTTGGGCTTCGAGGATGCGGTCTTGTTTGAGCAGGAGATCGGCGAGGTTGCGATAGGTAGATTCAACTGTGGAGAGGTAAGATTTTTGTTCGTCTTGACTAAGTTCGCGTATATCTTGGCGAATGGATTCTATGACGTTGACTGATTGTTTATAAAATAGAATGGCGATTTCGGGTTGTTTTAGCTGGTTGAAAGATTCTCCCATATTGCTAAGAACTACTCCTTCGACGTTGCGATTACCGATTTGTTTGGCAATGGCTAGAGATTGTTGGTAGAACTTTATGGAGTTGTCGTACTGCTTGATGTTACGGTAGGCAAGCCCTATTTGTTTGAGCACATTGGCTCGCACGCTTGGCTCCAAATTATTGAATGAGTTGACTTCACTGATTTTATTTGCAATTTCCAGAATTTCCCGATAGTAAGAAGGGCTTTTACCAGCAAAACCAAGACCTTGTCCAAGGTCTTGGTTTTGCTGGGCAAGCTGAATAAGATATTGTGCTTTTGAGTTGTTATTTCCGAGTTCTTTATCAATCACCTTGGATTGTTGGTAGAAATCTATCGACTTAGTATACTCTCCGAGGCGATGGTAGACAACTCCTAAATTGAAAAGCGAAGTAGATTCCTGTTCACGATTTCCGATCTGCTTATTGAGCGCTATGGATTGCTGATAGAAATCGATTGCTTTGGTATACTGTCCTAGCATTTGGAAGACAAGCCCCAGATTATTGAGCGATCTGCCT